>CAMJRQ010000200.1 GCA_946408305.1 uncultured Prevotellaceae bacterium | reverse complement strand
CGAAGGGGCGGAAATCAGCTCCTTGTCAACCTGTTGCTGGAGGTAGGCATGGATGGCCTCATCGGTAGGGGCAAAGACGGTGTAGTTGCCCCGGGCGCTGAGCAGCTGGAAGACGGTGGTCGGGCTCACCTTGCTCACGGGGACAATCTTCAGCGGGCGGACGTATTCGTCGTATTCCGGGTGGCGCTGCAGATAGTCGGTGATGGTGACTTCGCGGAAGACGTAGCGGGCCGAGGTGTCGACGTCTTCATGGCAGGCTGCGAGCAGGAAAAGACACAATGCCAGCAATGGGCAGAGGAGACGCTTCATCGTGAATTAGTAGGTTTAAGGTTGTCTATTCAAGGACAAAATTACACTTTTTTTTCACAAAGCACGCAAGCCCATGCGATTATTTTTCGTTGCAGACTACGCTTCTCCCCGATTCGAGAGAAAACGCAACGTGTTGCGAAGGCCTCCGGAACACGTTGCTCGGGCCCTCGCAACACGTTGCGTTTTGCGCCTCTCCTGCAAGCCTGCCCGGCAGGCTGCCGGGGCGGGGGCGTCCCCTCACTCAAATTTATTTATCGGGCGGAATATTTGCGAAAAAGGCAGAAAGGCCGTAACTTTGCCAGACACGACAATCCACTAAACGAAAAAAGAAAAGACCGACACTATGAACCGACGAGACTTTATGCGCACCAGCATGGCCGGAGCGGCCGCGCTGAGCATTCCCGGCAGTCTGGAGGCCGCACTGGCTCCGGGCGACATCCCGGCTTCCAAGAACTCCACCATCAAGGCCGACGCCAAGGAGGAACCCTTCCACCTGGGCATGGCGGGCTTCACGTTCGTGCACTTCGACATCGACCAGACGCTCGACTTCATGAAGAAGCTCGACGTGCACTACCTCTGCATCAAGGACTTCCACCTGCCGCTCAACAGCACCGACGAGCAGATAGCCGCCTTCAAGGCCAAGCTGGACGCGGCTCAGGTGGTGGGCTACGGCGTGGGCCCCATCTACATGAAATCGAAGGAGGAGGCCGACCGCGCCTTTGCCTACGCCCAGCGCGTGGGAGTGAAGTTGCTGGTGGGAGTGCCCAACTACGAGTTGCTCGACTATGTGGAGGGGCTCGTGAAGCAGTACGACATACGGCTGGCCATCCACCTCCACGGCCCCGACATGCCCATGTATCCCGACGCCACCGACATCTGGAACCACGTGAAAGACCGCGACCCGCGCATGGGCATGTGCCTGGACATCGGCCACAACCTGCGCTACGGCTCCGACTCGCTGCGCGACCTGAAGAAATACCACTCGCGCGTCTTCGACATGCACATGAAGGACGTCACCGGCAATACCAAGGCCGACCGCAGCGTCGAGGTGGGTCGCGGCGTCATCGACTTCCCGGCATACGTGCGTCTGATGCGCAAGGTGGACTACACGGGCTCCGTCAGCCTGGAGTATGAGAAGGACATGAAAAACCCCTTCAACGGCATTGCCGAGAGCGTCGGATACTTCCGCGGAGTCTGCAGATTATAAATCGGGACTCACCTGCCAATCAGGAAGATGGCGGGCGTCTTGGCCAGGTCGGGCAACGTCTGGCGCCGCCATTCCTGCACGCTGAGGGTGCGAATCCACTCGTCGGGCGTCGTCAGCCCGGCGGCCACGCAGAGGCGCGTCTGGGGTCGCAGCGCCGCCAGCAACGCCTCGAACATCTTGTGGTTGCGATAGGGCGTCTCGATGAACAGTTGCGTCTGATCCTCTCGCCAGGCTCTCGATTCGAGGGCCTGGATTTTTTTTGTCCGCTCGGCAGGGTCGACGGGCAGATAGCCGTTGAAGGCAAACGACTGGCCATTCAGCCCGCTCGACATGACGGCCAGTATCATGCTGCTGGGCCCCACCAGGGGCACCACCCTGTGGCCGCGGCGCTGGGCGATAGCCACGAGCAGGGCTCCGGGGTCGGCCACGGCCGGGCAGCCCGCTTCGCTGATAAGCCCCACGCTCTGCCCTTCGGCCAGAGGGCGCAGGTATTGGCCGAAGCGGCTCTCGTCGGCATGCTTGCCCATCTCGTGGAACTGGCAGTCGTCGATGGGGAACTCGCGGTCCATGCGGCGCAGGAAGCGACGGGCCGAACGCACGTCCTCGACCACGAAATGGCGAATCTGGCCCACCACCTGGGCATTCCACTGGGGTAGGACACGCTCGTGGGCCGTGTCGCCCAGCGTGACGGGTATCAGATAAAGAGCAGTCTCCATAACACAGGATTTTCCGCACAAAATTACGGAAAGTCGAGTGAAAAGCCAAAACTTTTTTGAGCTTTTCCGAGACGGAGTAATTTCGCCATCAAAGTATGTTGCCATCGTCCTCCGTCTCGCCCAAAGAAGCGCCAAAGCCCCGCCGGAAGCCCGAAAACCGCAATTTTAGGGAAAATTGTTTGGTCGTATGGCGGAAATGCACTAATTTCGCGTTGTAATCAAAATGTAACATCAACGAGGAGAAGCCGAAAACCTCTGAAAGAGTAGGCCGATTTAAAACTATTAAATCTATGAAAAAGATTTTTCTGACCGCCTTCATGGCAGTATGTGCAATGACAGCCAATGCCCAGGTTTGGATGGGCGGAGCCGTGGGTTTCGACGTGACCGACTATGACGGCGCCGACAAGAATGAGTTCACCTTCCGTCTGGCTCCCGAAGTGGGCTACAGCCTGAACGAGAAGTGGGACATCGCCGCTTCGCTGGGCATCTCGACCATCAAGAACGAGAGCGGCATAAAGGACGCCAACGGAACCTCCTTCACCATCAACCCCTATGCCCGCTACACGTTTGCCAAGGCTGGCATCGCATCGTTCTTCGTAGACGGTGGCTTCGGATATGGAATTTACCACCCGAAGCATGGCGACAATACGAATAACTTCTACATCGGCGTGCGTCCGGGCGTCAAGGTGGCCCTCTCCGAGAAGGTCTGCCTCGTGTCGCACCTGGGCTATCTGGGCTACCAGTGGATTGAAGACCACAGCAACTCGTTCGGTCTGGGCGTGGACAACAACACCATCGACTTCGGTCTCTATTGGTCGTTCTAAGGAACTGCCCTCATCAATACGAGCAAAGGCTGGCACGCGCGTGCCAGCCTTTGCTGCTTTATAACGTCCTGATGTCGTTTCTGTCGTACCTCCGGCACTCCGTTTTCGGGGTATCGCGGTGTCACAGAGATTCCGTTTCACTTC
>CAMJRQ010000199.1 GCA_946408305.1 uncultured Prevotellaceae bacterium | reverse complement strand
GGGTCGAAGCTGACCCGCGTCTTCGGCCGGCGGGCAGAGAGGAGGCTGCAGCTCAGTAGTGCTGCCAGAAACAGAGTCGTGCGCATGAACATTTACGAATGATTGCCAATTAAATAACGCAGGGACGCGGCTTTTTATTATGCCAAAGAGCTTGTAATTGAGAAAAACATCGTATCTTTGCCCCCGGAAAAATATTAACAAGAACGATTATGATGAAACGAACGCTCTGCATCGCATTGCTCTCGGCTCTGGCCCTGACGGCCTCGGCTCAACTGAAGTACAACAAGTATCACGCCCCCATCAAGGTGGAGAAGAAGTGGCGCAAGTATAACCCCGGCGAGGTGATCTTCCGCGACAAGTCGCCCCAGACGGAGGGCTCGCGCATCTATCACTCCATCATCCCCGACCCCACGCCCTACATCCAGGAGAACGCGCGCCGCGTGCTGCAGACGCTCTATTTCAGCCCCAAGGACCCCAACATCCCCCGGCTCGACCGCATCTACTACACCATCGAGGAATACGACGGCGTGAG
Source organism: uncultured Prevotellaceae bacterium (assembly GCA_946408305.1). Next base: position 2,689 of record CAMJRQ010000199.1, on the reverse strand, counting down.
CGAGAAGTATGGCCACGGCGACCATGTGGGCATCCGCTACAGCACGAAGTGGATTGAGCGCAGCTTCCAGGGCCAGGACACCATGCGGCTCGACTACGAGACGCGCGGCGTGCTCTATCACGAGCTCACCCACGCCTACCAGTTGGAGCCCAAGAACTGCGGCTCCTATGGCGACGGAGGCGAATACTGGTGCTTCATCGAGGGCATGGCCGACGCTGTGCGTGTGGCCTGCGGATGCTTCGAGCAGAACTTCCAGTCGCAGGACCGCCCGCGGGCCGACACCTGGCGCAAGGGCTACCGCGTGGCCGGATATTTCCTCTATTGGCTCCAACTGAACAAGGACAAGAACTTCCTGCGCAAGTTCAACCGCTCGGCTGCCGAGCTGGAGACCTGGTCGTGGGACGCTGCCATGCGCCACGTGCTGGGCGACCGCCCCGAGAACGGAGTGGAGGCTCTCTGGCAGGAATACCGCACGGCCATCGGCGAATAAGAGCTCCCGAAAAGCCTCTCTTTTGTAAACATATCGGCTCGCAGGGGCGACAAGCCTCTTCGCGACCGTCCACCCAAAATGACCCGAAAAAGCCCCTTTTTCGGGCTTTTTTGTGCCCTTTCGGGAAACGGCGGCGAACTAAGCGTCTGAATATCAACATTTCCAAATTTTGCGTTTTTCTGAGCGAACCGAGGTCCGGGCCGAAACGGCGGCATTCTCAGGCGCTCACAACGTGTTGCATCGGTCGGAACAACGTGTTGCGTTGGCCAGAACAACGTGTTGCGTTGGCCGGGACGACGTGTGGTTTTTGCCCCGGTTGCCTTTCGCGCAAATCTGGAGAGCGCGATTTGTAAAGGAAAAGGAAGGTGGAAGTCAGATGCCCAGAAGGCCCTTCATGAGGAAAAAGAGGGGTGGCACGAGGAGCGAGGGGAGCAGGTTGAGCGTCTTGCAGTCCTTGATCTCCAGCATGGCGAGGCCCGAGGCGGCAATGAGCGTGCCGCCCACGATGCTCATCTCGCAGAGCAGCTCGTCCGAGATGATGTTGCCGCAGAGCAGCGCCAGGGCGTAGATGCTGCCCTGCCAGCAGAACAGGATGGGCGCCGCCAGCGCCATGCCCAGTCCGTAGGTGGCCGAGAGGACGGTGGAGGTGACGAGGTCGAGCGTGGCATTGGTGAAGAGGAACGTGTGGTCGCCCAGCAGGGCGCTGTTGATGGGCCCCACGATGCTCAGCGTGCCGATGCAGTAGAGCAGCACGCCCGTGGAGAGTCCCTGCGAGAGGCGCGGCGCGTTCGTGTGCTCACTCTCGCTCCCTCCCCTCAGTCCTTCGGACAGCTCCCCTCGGGCAGGGGAGCAGTTCTTGGCCGGCCGTCGGTCCACCAGTCGGCGGAAACGCCCGTCGAGGTCGAGCACCGTGCCCACGAGGCTGCCGATGGCCAGGCTCAGCACGAAGAGCACCGGATAGTGGCTGCGCGGCATGTGGCGGCAGACGGCGTTGAAGCCCAGCGCGAGCGAGGCCAGTCCCATGGCCGTGAAGAGCACTTTCTGATACTGTGGCCTGATGCCCCGCCGCAGCGTGCTGCCCACCACGCTGCCCAGCAGGATGGTGGCGGTGTTGACGATGGTGCCAATCATTCTTTCCGTTCTTTCGAGATTCTGTGGTGCCGAGGCGCGGTGAAGCCTTTGGCGGCGTAAAGGTACGAAAAAATGTGGTACGCAGCCTTTGCCACGAGTGCAAAAAAGCCCTTCCCCTGTTCAAAAAGCCGTTTCCCGACCCCTTTGCCCGGAAAAAGGCAGAAGAAATTTGGCCTTTCTCTCGTTTTTATGTAACTTTGTGGCACTGAAACCGTATTTTTTCAATTCAAAACAACAATTATTTATGAAGAGACGTTCATTTCTGAAACGAGGCGCTGCCGGCGCCGCGCTCTTTTCAATCCTGCCCCGCGAAGTGCTGGGCAAGATGGGCGGACAGAACTCGTTTGTAGCCCCCAGCGACCAGCTTACGCGTGGTATCATCGGTGTGGGCAGCATCGGCCGCTCCAACCTCCACTTTGTCAGCGACCAGGCCTGCCGCATGGTGGCCCTGTGCGACGTAGACCAGAAACACCTCGACTCGGCCGTGGCCGCAGCCAAGAAATCCTTCAACGAGACGGTCAAGACCTATCACGACTTCCGCGAACTCATCCACGACCCCAGCGTGGACATCGTACACATAGCCACCCCGCCCCACTGGCACGGCATCATGGCCGTCGAAGCCGCCAATGCCGGCAAGGACATCCTCTGCGAGAAACCCATGACGCGCACCATCGGCGAGGGACGCCGCGTGGAGGAGGCCGTGAAGCGCAACGCACGCATCTTCCGCCTCGACACATGGTTCCGCTTCAAGGACACGTTCTACGGACTGGGCACCGACGTGCGCCCGCTGAAGAAGCTCGTCGACAGCGGTCTGCTCGGATGGCCCCTGAAGGTGCGCATCTCGGGCGCCACAGGCTTCACATGGAAGTTCTACTGGGTGGGCAAGGAGAACCTCGAGGTGCAGCCCGTGCCCCAGGAACTCGACTACGACATGTGGCTCGGCCCGGCTCCCTTCAAACCCTATAACGTGCACCGCACCCACGGTACCTTCCGCGGATACTGGGACTACGACGGCGGCGGTCTGGCCGACATGGGACAGCACTACATCGACCCCGTGCAGTACATCCT
>CAMJRQ010000198.1 GCA_946408305.1 uncultured Prevotellaceae bacterium | reverse complement strand
GCGACTTCTTCGCCTTCAGCGGCCACAAGATCTATGGCCCCACCGGCATCGGAGTGCTCTATGGCAAGGAGCGGTGGCTCGAGCAGATGCCTCCCTATATGGGCGGCGGCGAAATGATACGCACCGTCTCGTTCGAGCACACCACCTTCAATGACCTTCCTTACAAGTTCGAGGCTGGCACGCCCGACTATGTGGCCGTCACCGGTCTGGCCCGCGCCCTCGATTATGTCTCCGCCCTCGGCATGGACCGCATCCAGGCCTACGAGCAGGAACTCACCCACTATGCCCTCACTCGCCTGGCCGAGATTGAGGGCATTCGCATTTTTGGCCCCCTCGAGGGGCGCGAGGCCGTCATCAGCTTCCTGGTGGGCCAGATTCACCACCTCGACCTCGGCACGTTGCTCGACCGCCTGGGCATTGCCGTGCGCACCGGTCACCACTGCGCCGAGCCGCTCATGCACCGTCTGGGCATCGAGGGCACCGTGCGCGCCTCGTTCAGTTTCTATAACACCAAGGCCGAGGTCGATGCCTTGGTCGACGGCATCCGCCGCGTAATGCAGATGTTCTGATGCTGGCCCCGTTCCTTCATCCCGGCGTGATTGAGGCTGGTTGCGACGAAGCCGGACGTGGCTGTCTGGCCGGGCCTGTCTATGCCGCCGCCGTCATCCTGCCGCCCGACTACGAGAACGAGCTCCTCAACGATTCCAAGCAGCTCTCCGAGCACCGTCGCTACGAGCTCCGCTCCGTCATCGAGCGCGACGCACTGGCTTGGGCCGTCGGCGTGGTGGACAATCACGAGATTGACCGCTTGAACATCCTGCGGGCCAGCATTCTGGCCATGCACCGCGCACTCGACCAGCTCACGCTCCGCCCCCAACACATCCTTGTCGACGGCAACCGCTTCTCGCCCTATCAGGACCTGCCCTTCACCACCGTTGTCAAGGGCGACGGCAAGCTGATGAGCATCGCCGCGGCCAGCATCTTGGCTAAGACCTATCGCGACGACCACATGATGCGCCTTCACGAGGAATTCCCGCAATACCATTGGGACAGCAACAAGGGCTATCCCGCGCCGGCCCATCGCGAAGCCATCCGCCGCTGCGGAGCGTCGCCCTATCACCGCATGACCTTCCAGCTGCTCCCTCCCGCCCAGCTGGAGTTCCCTTTCTGAATTAACCGTTCTTACGCCGATGAAACGAATCCTTTCCTGCCTCTGCTTCCTGGTCCTGAGCCTCGCGCTGCTCTCGGCCAACGATGCCCCGCTGCGGCTGGCTGTGGCTGGTGTCACCCACGGCCATCTGGGCGAAGTGGTGCGCCGCATGAACCGTGGCGATTTCCAGATTGTGGGCGTGGCCGAGCCGCGCGACGAGTATCGCCTCCACAACGACCTTGCGGGCCGTCTGCCCCGTCACCTCTTCTATGCCGACCTGGGCGAGATGCTCGATGCCACCCACCCCGAGGTCGTCGTGGCCTATGGCAGCATCTACGACCATCTGGCCGTCGTCGAGGCCTGTGCCCCGCGCGGAGTGCATGTGATGGTGGAGAAGCCCCTGGCCGTCGACATGAAGGCCGCCCGCCGCATCGCCAGCCTGGCCGAGAAGCACGGCATCCGCGTGCTCACCAACTACGAGACCACCTGGTATGCCACCAATCAGCATGCCCGCCGCCTGCTCGACGAAGGCCGCATCGGCCAGCCCCTGCGCATCCATATTTACGACGGGCACGAGGGGCCGCGCGAGATAGGTTGCAGCTCCATGTTCCTCGAGTGGCTCACCGACCCGCGGCTGAACGGCGGTGGGGCTGTGGTCGACTTTGGTTGCTACGGCGCCAACCTGGCCACGTGGCTCCTCGGCGGAGCAGAGCCGATTAGCGTCTATGCCGTGCTCCATCAGCGCAAACCGCAGGTGTATCCTCGCGTCGACGACGATGCCACCATCCTGGTGGAATATCCCGGCTGCACGGTGCAGATAATGGCCTCGTGGTGCTGGCCCAAGGGCCGCAAGGACATGTATGTCTATGGCTCGCGAGGAAGCGTCTTCCAGCTCACCCCTTCGCAGATGCAGACGCGCATCGACGGGCGCGACAGCGGCACCTTCGAGGCCCCGCCCCTCCAGGCTCCGCGCGACGACTCGTTCCGCTTCCTGCGGGCCGTGGTGCGCGGCGAGCTCCAGCTGCAGCCCTACGACCTCAGTTCGCTCGAGAACAACCTAATGGTTGTGCGCATCCTCGATGCCGCCCGCCGCAGCGCCCGCACCGGCCGCCCCGTCAAGTTCTGACCGGGTCTCTGCATGCAAGTCTTCAGCACGCTTTTCTCCTCTCCTTTTCGTACCTCTGACCTGCGGTCGAAGGTACTTCCACTCGAGAAAACCAAAGTTTACTTTGCTTTTCTCCTCGCTTCTTCGTACCTTTGCACCCGCAAAACGATAAACTATAGATGAATATGAAAAAGAAAGCACTGCTGGTGATCCTCGACGGATGGGGCATCGGCAATCATGGCAAGGGCGATGTCATCTTCAATACGCCCACTCCCTACATGGACATGCTCCAAGCAACATATCCTCATTCCCAGCTGCTGGCCAGCGGCGAAAACGTGGGATTGCCCGACGGACAGATGGGCAACTCCGAGGTGGGCCACCTGAACATCGGTGCCGGACGCATCGTCTATCAGGACCTGGTGAAGATCAACCGCGCCTGTGCCGACGGCAGCATCATGCAGAACCCCGAGGTGATATCGGCCTACGAGTATGCCAAGGTGCAGGGCAAGAACGTGCATCTGATGGGACTGACGAGCGACGGCGGCGTACACAGCAGCCTGGAACACCTCTTCAAGCTGGTTGACATCTCGAAGCAGTATGGCATCGAGCACACCTATGTGCACTGCTTCATGGACGGACGCGACACCGACCCCAAGAGCGGCAAGGGATTCATCGAGCGCCTGCAGCAGAAGTGCGCCGAGGTGCCCGGAGCCGTCATCGCCAGCATCGTGGGCCGCTTCTATGCCATGGACCGCGACAAGCGCTGGGAGCGCATCAAGGAGGCCTACGACCTGCTCGTCTCTGCCCAGGGCAAGCAGGCCACCGACATGGTGGAGGCCATGCAGGAGAGCTATGACGACGGCGTGACCGACGAATTCATCAAGCCCATCAACAACCAGACGGTCGACGGAACCATCAAGGAGGGCGACGTCGTCATCTTCTTCAACTACCGCAACGACCGCGCCA
>CAMJRQ010000197.1 GCA_946408305.1 uncultured Prevotellaceae bacterium | reverse complement strand
CAATTTTTCCAAAAATTCTTTCTGTCATCTGCCACAGCTTTCACTCGGGGCCGACTGAAGGGCTTCGAATGCCGTGCCGTTCGCCTCGGAGGGATTTATTGTGACTATATCCTTACATTTACGCCTTTCTATTTTGTCGAGAAATTCAACCCGAACCGAAACGGTGAAGGGTTTTGGAAAACGCAACACGTTGTTTCGGCCAACGCAACGTGGTGCTTTTGCCTCAAGAACACGTTCTTTCCGGGAAAATGCCGGTTTCGTCGCAAAAAGCCGATTTTCAGAAATGCTGGTTTTCAAAGGGTTCTGAATTTCGGATTTTGAATTTCGAATTGCGGTGCACCATAGCGCACCGAATCTAATCGTTCCCCACCGCGTTTTTCGGCGGGCAGTTTTTCCGGCGAGGAGCAAGGAAGGTAAAAAATATTGAACTATGGCCGCGCGTCGAGGGGCCGGTGCACGATGTGGGTGGGAGGTGGCATGAGCGGGCCGAAGGGTTCGTCCCAGCGGGTGAAGGAGATGCCCAGGCTGATGGCGGCTTTCTCGGTGAGGCGGATGCCGAGGTCGGCTCCCACGGTGGTGGAGGGGCTCTCGAAGGGCATCGACGGGCCCATCATGCCGCGCCGGCCGCCCAGCACGCCGAAGTCGTGCATGAGGAAGGCGCCCACGTTGAGCCGCTCGTTGATGCGATAGTCCACCATGCCCACCAGGCCGAGGGTGTTCACCTGGCGGCCCCACAGGCGATAGTTGGAGAAGTATCCGCCCAGGGCGCCCGTCCAGCGCCCGTCGCGGCTGAGGGGCAGTGCATAGAGGGCGGCCACGTCGGAGAAGAACGAGGCGCCGCGCCAGGGGTTGTGCTTGCCCCAGCCGACGCGCACCCCGGCTCCCACCTGGGCATTGAGCCCCTCGTGGAGGTCCCACGCGCCGAGCGCACCGGGGCCGAAGGGGCTGAGGAAAAGGGTGTGGGGCGAAGCCATGAAACGCGGCTCCAGCGTGGTGGCGGGCACACTCATCAGTGTGTCCGGTTCGCGCTCCTCCTGGCCAAGAAGGGTCAGCGGGCAGAGCGCGAGGCTCAGCAGGGCGTATCCGAGACGTTTCATGCTGCAAATGTACGAAGAAAAACCTTTCCCGCTCCTCTGGCGGACGTTAAACTTTCTGAAAAGCGTGTGAACGGGTGTAAAAAAACAAGGAAGACACCGCCGCGGGGCGATGTCTTCCTGTTGCTCATGAGAAAAGAGCTCTTTAGTCCTCCTGTGACTTCTGAGCCGTGTACTTCTCGGCGATGCGGGCCTTCTTACCCGTGAGCTTGCGCAGGTAGTAGAGCTTGGCGCGACGCACCTTGCCCACCTTGTTCACGGTGATGCTCTCGATGTTGGGGCTCTCGATGGGGAAGATACGCTCCACACCCACGGTGCCCGACATCTTGCGGACGGTGAAGCGACGCTTCTCCTGATGGCCGTTGATCTTGATGACCACGCCACGGTAGAGCTGGATTCGCTCCTTGTTACCCTCGACAATCTTGTATGCCACGGTCACGGTGTCGCCGGCCTTGAACTGGGGGTGACTCTTGCCTGTGGCAAATGCTTCTTCAGCAATTTTAATTAAATCAGCCATTGTGATAATTGATAATTAAATATTGTTTGTCGATCGCACGCGGGCATAACAGGCCACTCTTTCTCCTGCCAGCGACCCGCGGGAAAGCGGCTGCAAAGGTACAACAATTACTTTAAAGAGAAAAGTTTATGGGCAAAAGTTTTTTGCGTTTCGGCGTTTTTTCTTAATTTTGTGGTCAGAAAAAACTTGAGAATGATGAAGAAACTATTCCTCGCACTGCTGTGCGCCATGCCCGTCGGGGCAGTGGCGCAGAAATACAAGGTGAGGGCCATCGCCTCGGAACGTCTCGAGGTGACGGCGGCGCTCGACAGCCGTCCCAACGCCGCCGTCATGGCCATCGTGGCCCCCTACAAGCACAGCGTGGACAGCGTGATGATGCCGCCGCTGGGCATGAGCCGCACATCCATGCCGGCCGGTCGGCCCGAGAGCCTGCTGGGCAACTGGACGGCCGACGTGATGGTGGAGACATCGACGGCCACCGGGCTGCCGCGGGCCGACTTCGGCCTCATCAACGTGGGTGGGCTGCGCAACCGCATGCCCGAGGGCATCGTCCGCCGCGGCGACGTCCTGCTCATCTCGCCCTTCCAGAACTACGTCGTCGTGCTCGAGATGCGCGGCTCCGACGTCATGGAGCTCTTCCGCAACATCGCCGCCGTGCACGGCGAGGCCGTCAGCTCGTCCGTCAGGCTCCGCATCTCGAAGGACGGGCGGCTCCTCAGCGCCACCATCGACGGGCAGCCCGTCGACCCGAAGCGCACCTACCGCGTGGCCACCATCGACTATCTGATGGAGGGCAACGACAAGATGTATGCCCTCAAGAAGCACACGCGGGTTCACCAGCTGAACATGCTGGCGCGCGACGCGCTGGCCGAGAGCATCATCAAGAACAAGGTCATAGACAGCCACATCGAGGGCCGAATCGTCGTAGAATAATCATGAAACATCGCATCATCCTATCACTCCTCCTCGTCCTCAGCCTCGCGGCGAGGGCCCAGGAACACAAGCTCCTCATCGTGCACACGAGCGACACCCACTCGTGCATCGAACCCATCTCGCCGAACTTCGCCGACACGCTCCAGGCCAACAAGGGCGGCTACATGCGACGCGCCGCACTGCTCGACGAGCTGCGCCGACAGTACCCCGACAACCTGCTGCTCTTCGACTGCGGCGACTTCTCGCAGGGCTCGGCCTACTACAACCTCTTCAAGGGCGAGGTGGAGGTGAAGCTGATGAACGAGATGCACTACGACGCCTGCACCATCGGCAACCACGAGTTCGACTTCGGGCTCGAGAACATGGCACGCATCTTCCGCATGGCACGCTTCCCCATCGTCTGCTGCAACTACGACTTCACCGGCACTCCCGTCGAAGGGCTGACCACACCTTATATAATAATAGAACGCGCGGGGCTGCGCATAGGCGTCCTGGGCGTGGCGCCGCAGCTCGAGGGCCTCGTGGCCAAGCACACTTATGGTGAGACGCGCTACACGCCACCCATCCAGGCCGCACAGGCCGTGGTGGACCGTCTGCGCGGGCCGGAGCAGTGCGACATCGTCATCTGCTTGAGCCATCTGGGATGGGGCGACGAGGACGACCACGACAAGGGATTCATCCGCGGCACCAC
>CAMJRQ010000196.1 GCA_946408305.1 uncultured Prevotellaceae bacterium | reverse complement strand
CGGCGGAGCGGCTCGCAGGCGTCCAGGTTGGTGGCGCCAGGCAGACCGCCGGGCAAAACCAGCATGTCGGCCTCGGGGAAATTCACTTCGGAGAGCCGACGGTCGGCAACGAAGCCCACTCCATGGGCACTCTCCACAATCTGTTCTCCAGAGACGGAAACGGTCTCCACGGGCAGCCCTGCACGACGCAGGATGTCCACGGGCGCCAGTGCCTCGATGTCCTCAAACCCCGTGGCAAGAAATACATAATTCATACAGAAAAACTATTTTTCGGTTCATTCTTCGATGCAAAGTTAGAAAAATTCCTTAACTTTGCCACCTAATCCAATATAAAATTATGGACAAGGCGCTCAGATTTGCCCTCTTCGGCAACGTTTACCAACCTCAGAAGTCGGTTTCCGTGACGCGACTGCTCGCGCTGCTGGAGGCCCGAGGCGCCGAGGTGCTGATGGACCACCGCTTCCACGACTTTCTCGAGGGCGAGCTGGGCCGCACGCTCAGCGGCATGGAACTGATTGACGACGAGCGGTTCGAGGCCGATGTGGTCATCAGCCTGGGCGGCGACGGCACGTTTCTCGACGTGGCCCGCCGCGTGGCCGACAAGGAGATTCCCATCCTGGGCGTGAACATGGGTCGGCTGGGTTTCCTCTCCGACTTCACGGCCGACGACATGGAACAGGCCATCACCGAAATCTACGAGGGACGCATCCGCCGCGAGAGCCGTGCCGTGCTGCGGGTGGACTATTCCGAAGGAGAAGCCGAGGGCTATCCCTACGCGCTCAACGAGGTGGCCATCCTGAAGCGCGACAACAGCAGCATGATCAGCATCAGGGTGGAGATTGACGGTGAGTATCTGACCACCTACCAGGCCGACGGACTCATCATCAATACCCCCACGGGCAGCACGGGCTATGCGCTGAGCGTCGGAGGCCCCATCATGTGGCCCGGCATCGGAGCCATCGGGCTGGTGCCGGTGGCGCCCCACAGCCTGAACGTCAGGCCGCTCATGGTGGGCGACAGCCAGCGCATCACGCTCTCAGTGGAGAGCCGCAGCCACAATTTCCTGGTGGCCATCGACGGCCGGAGCGAGACGTGCCACGACGGCGTCAGGCTCGACATCTGCCGCGCCCCCTACCCCATCCACGTCCTGCGCCGCTCGGACAGCTCGTTCTTCCACACGCTGCGCTCCAAACTGATGTGGGGAAACGACGTGAGAAGCTGAACCTCCCCCCCCCAAAAAAAAACTTTGAATTTTGAATTTTGAATTAAACAGAAACATCCTGCGCTGGCTCTGGAGAAGCTCCGAAGGACTCAGGCTGCAGACGGTAATCAATGCCGCAATGGGCGTGATTAACGTGGGGCTCGACTTTGCCTTCATCTGGGCCACAAAGCTGGTGGTGGACATCGCCACAGGGCGCAGCGAGGGAGCCACCTTTGCCATCGGCGCCTCGCTGCTCGTCCTCATCATGGGCACGCAGATTCTCATGAGCTTCGCCCGCCGATGGGTGACGGCCCTGCTGGGCGTGCGCTCGCAGAACCTGATGCAGCTGCGCCTCTTCCGCTATCTGATGCAGAGCGAATGGAGCGGGCTGGAGAACCGACACAGCGGCGACGTGCTGAACCGTCTGGAGCGCGACGTGCGCGACGTGACGAACACCATCACCGAGACCCTCCCCTCGTTCCTGGGCGTGACGGTCCGCCTCGTGGGCGCCTTCTTCTTCCTCTATTCGATGGACGCCCGCCTGGCCTGCACACTCGTCGTCGTGGCCCCGCTCTTCATCCTGCTCAGCCGCTTCTACATCCACAAGATGCGCGCCATCACCCGCGACATCCGCACCACCGACAGCCGCGTGCAGAGCATCCTGCAGGAGAGCGTCCAGCACCGCGCCGTCCTGAAGACGCTCGAGCAGAGCGGCGCCATGGTGGAACGGCTCGACTCGGCCCAGCAGACGCTGCGCAGCCAGATTCGCCACCGCACGCTCTTCAGCTCCACGGCCGCCATGCTGCTCAGCATCGGCTTCGGCGCCGGCTATCTCATCACCTTCCTCTGGGGCGCCCACCGACTCTACGAGGGCACCATCACCTACGGCATGATGCTCGCCTTCATCCAGCTCGTGGGTCAGATTCAGGGCCCCTTCCGCGACCTCACGCAGTACATCCCCGTGCTCATCAACAGCCTGACGGCCAGCGAACGACTCATGGAGCTGCAGCAGGCCCCGCTCGAGGAGGAGGGCGACCCCATTCGCTTCGACAGCGCCGTCGGCATCCGCATCTCCGACGTCACCTACACCTACCGCGAGGGCAAGCGCCACATTCTGGAACACTTCAGCCACGACTTCCGCCCCGGCACCACCACCGCCGTGCTGGGCGAGACAGGGTCGGGCAAGACCACCCTGCTGCGCCTCATCCTCGCCCTGCTGCGGCCCGACGAAGGCTCCGTCACGCTCTACAACGGGCAGGGCCGCGAAGTCCCTGCCTCGCCCCTGACGCGCTGCAACATCGTCTATGTGCCCCAGGGCAACACGCTCTTCAGCGGCACCGTGCGCGACAACCTGCTCATGGGACGTCCCGAGGCCACCGAAGACGAGATGCTCGAAGCGCTCCACACGGCCTGCGCCGACTTCGTCATGGAGCGCCCCGAGGGACTCCTCACACGGTGCGGCGAGCTGGGAGCCGGGCTGAGCGAGGGCCAGGCACAGCGCATCGCCATAGCCCGCGCACTGCTGCGCCGCGGAAACATCCTGCTGCTCGACGAGGCCACCAGTGCGCTCGACCCCGCCACCGAGCAGCAACTGCTCCAGAACCTGAGCCGCCGCACCGACCAGCGGCAGACCATCATCTGCATCACCCACCGGCCCGCCGTGGCCGAGTTCTGCAACGAGGTGCTCCACTTTGCCGAATAACGCTCCACGTTGCTGTGCCCAACGCAACACGTTCCTCGGGCCAATGCAACACGTTGCTCGGGCCAACGCAACACGTTGCATTTTTAACATTTCCCAGAAGACGAATGAACGCCTACGCATTTTGCGGATTGAACATTTCTTCGTAACTTTGTGCGCGAAAATGTAAGTAATTCATTCGGAACAATGAACAACAAGCGGAACATCATCATTGCAGCCTCGGTGGCCGTGGCAGCCCTGGTGGCCATCATCGCCCTGATGGGGCTGCGCATGCGCGAACAGAAGAAAGCCAGCGAGCAGATGCTGGAGCTGGCCGAGATGGACAAGCGCGAGATGGAGAACGAGTATGAGCAGTTTGCCATGCAGTATAACGAGATGAAGATGCA
>CAMJRQ010000195.1 GCA_946408305.1 uncultured Prevotellaceae bacterium | reverse complement strand
TGCTCTTCCGTTGTGGCGACTTCTACGAGACATACGCCCAGGACGCCATCGTGGCTTCCGAGATACTGGGCATCACGCTGACGCGCCGCAACAACGGCAAGGAGGGGGCACCGAGCACCGAGATGGCCGGCTTCCCCCACCACGCACTCGACACGTATCTGCCCAAGCTCGTCAGAGCCGGCAAGCGTGTGGCCATCTGCGACCAGCTGGAAGACCCCAAGCTGGCCAAGACGCTGGTGAAGCGCGGCATCACCGAACTGGTGACGCCCGGCGTGACGATGGCCGACACGGTGCTTTCCTACAAGGAGAACAATTTCCTGGCCGCCGTCCACTTCGGCAAGACGGCCTGCGGACTGGCCCTGCTCGACATCAGTACGGGCGAATTTCTGGCCACCGAGGGCACCACCGACTACATCGACAAGCTCCTGGGCAGCTTCGGCCCCAAGGAGGTGCTCCACGAACGCTCGCGTAAGCAGATGTTCGAGGGTGCCTTCGGCACGCGCTACGTCACCTTCATGCTCGACGAATGGGCCTTCAACGAGACCACCGCCCGCCAGAAGCTGCTCAAGCACTTCGAGGTGAAGAACCTGAAGGGATTCGGCGTGGAACACCTGACGAACGGCATCGTAGCCGCCGGCGTCATCCTGCAATACATGGAGATGACGCAGCACCTGCAGCTGGGCCACATCACCTCGCTGCGCCGCATCGAGGAGGACCGCTTCGTCCGCCTCGACAAGTTCACCGTGCACAGCCTCGAGCTGCTCGAGAGCATGAACGAGGGTGGCATCTCGCTCCTGAACGTCATCGACCGCACCATCACCCCCATGGGGGCTCGCATGCTGCGCCGCTGGCTGGTGTTCCCGCTGAAGGACGTGAAGAAGATAGGCGAACGTCACGACGTGGTGGACTATTTCTTCCGCCACCCCGAGGTGCGCGAACTCTTCGCCGAGCACCTCCAGCACATGGGCGACCTGGAGCGCATCGTGGGCAAGGTGAGCGTGGGCCGCGTCTCGCCACGCGACATCGTGCAGCTGCGCGTGGCCCTGCAGGCACTGGAGCCCATCAAGGAGACCTGCGAGCATGCCGACGACCCCACACTGTGCCGCATCGGCGAGCAGCTGAACCTCTGCGCCACCATCCGCGACCGCATTGCCCGCGAGGTGCAGCCCGACCCGCCCCTGCTCGTCAACAAGGGCAACGTCATCGCCCACGGAGTGAATGCCGAGCTCGACGAGCTGCGCCACATTGCCTACGAGGGCAAGGACTATCTGCTGCAAATACAGCAGCGCGAGATAGAGGCCACGGGCATTCAGAGCCTGAAGATTGGCTTCAACAACGTCTTCGGATACTACCTCGAGGTGAGGAACACTTACAAGGACCAGGTGCCGCCCGAGTGGATAAGGAAACAGACGCTCGTGCAGGCTGAGCGCTACATCACCCAGGAGCTGAAGGAATACGAGGAGAAAATCATGGGGGCCGAGGACCGCATCCTCTCGCTCGAGGCACGCCTCTTCAGCGAACTCGTCGAGGCCGTGGCCGAATATACGCCCAGCATCCAGCTCGACGCCACCCTGCTGGCCCGGCTCGACTGTCTGCTCTCCTTCGCCGTCTCGGCCCAGGAGAACCGCTACATACGCCCCGTGGTGGACGAGACCGACATCATCGACATACGCCAGGGCCGGCATCCCGTCATCGAGCACCAGCTGCCCGTGGGCGAGAGCTACGTGGCCAACGACGTCTACATGGACACCGACAAGCAGCAGATTCTCATCATCACCGGCCCCAACATGGCCGGAAAGAGCGCCCTGCTCAGGCAGACGGCCCTCATCACCCTGCTGGCCCAGATAGGCAGCTTCGTGCCCGCCGAGAGTGCCCACATCGGGTACGTCGACAAGATCTTCACCCGCGTGGGAGCCAGCGACAACATCTCGGTGGGCGAGAGCACCTTCATGGTCGAGATGAACGAGGCGGCCAACATACTGAACAACCTCTCGCCACGCTCGCTCATCCTCTTCGACGAGCTGGGCCGCGGCACCAGCACCTACGACGGCATCAGCATCGCCTGGGCTATCGTGGAATACATCCACGAGAACCAGAAGGGCCACCCACGCACGCTCTTTGCCACGCACTATCACGAGCTCAACGAGATGGAGGAGAAGTTCCCGCGCATAAAGAACTTCAACGTCAGCGTGCGCGAGGTGGACGGCAAAATCATCTTCCTGCGCAAGCTTGAACGCGGAGGCTCGGCCCACAGCTTCGGCATCCACGTGGCCAAGCTGGCCGGAATGCCCACCAGCATCGTGCGCCGCGCCGATGTGGTGCTGCGCCAGCTCGAGGCCAGCAAGGAGTATGACAACCTGGGCGGTGGCATCAAGGCCGGGCACGAGTCGGGACAGGGCGTGCAGATGAGCTTCTTCCAGCTCGACGACCCCATCCTGTGCCAGATTCGCGACGAGTTCCTCCACCTCGACATCAACAACCTCACCCCCATCGAGGCGCTCAACAAACTCAACGAAATAAAACGACTCGTAAAGGAAAAATAGATGGCATTAGGAAAATGGATAGGCGGCTTCCTGGGACTGCTCCACGGCGGGCCGCTCGGGGCGCTGGCCGGCTTCGTGCTGGGCGCCCTGTTTGATACCTATACGAGCGCCCCGGCGCAGTATCCCCCTGAGGAACAGCAGGCCCGCCAGGCCGAGGGCGAGCGCAACGGCTTCCTCTTCTCGCTGATGGTGCTCTCGGCCCATGTCATCCATGCCGACGGACGCATCATGCACAGCGAGATGGAGAACGTGCGGCGCTTCCTGCGGCTGAACTTCTCCGCCACGGCCGAGACCGAGGGCGAGCAGATTCTGCTGCGCCTCTTCCAGCAGAAGAAGCAGATGGGCGCGGCACAGTGGGACGCCCAGATTTCGGCCGTATGTCGCCAACTCGCGGCCCTCATGCCTCAGGCACAGCGCCTCCAGCTGGTGGCCTTCCTCTGCGAGGTGGCCAAGGCCGACGGAAAGGTGGTCAGCGAGGAGCGCGAGGCACTGCGCCAGATATGCCAGCAGATGGGGCTCGACGGCGGCGTGGCCGACCAGATGATGGGCCTCGGAGGCACCACGCTCGACGATGCCTACCGCGTGCTGGGCCTCTCGCCCCAGGCAACCGACGACGAGGTGCGCCGCGCCTACAAGCGCATGGCGCTGGAGAACCACCCCGACCGAGTGGCCTCGCTGGGCGACGACGTGCGCCGCGCTGCCGAAAAGAAATTCAAGGAAATCAACGAGGCCAAGGAGCGCATCTA
>CAMJRQ010000194.1 GCA_946408305.1 uncultured Prevotellaceae bacterium | reverse complement strand
TGGGGCAAACGCAACGTGTTGCGACGGCCGGAAGAACACGTTGCGTTTTCAAAAACCCTTGAGCGTTTCGGGTTGAGCGGAACTTTCCGTGAATCTGGAAAGAGCGAAACGTAAGGATATAATCACGCATTTTACCACTTCACGCTTTCCACTGCGCGCGCGGGGACGGTGATGTTGACGAAGCGTCGGCCGTCGGCCGTCAGGCTGAGTTGGCGAGGTTCGGCCAGCGGGTTGGCCACGACGAAGGCCAGCGAGCCGTCGGGGTTGCGGAAGGCGCTATACATGAGGCCGGGCTCGCGGTCGCGGCGGGGCGCGTCGTCGGAGAGCGGCGAGGCGGCGATGCGCACGGCTCCGGGGCGCACCACGCAGGCGAGGTGGCCGATGAGGTAGTAGTGGGAGTTGAGCGTGAGGGTGTGCATGTCGCGGCTGTCGATGTCGACGGCGCCGTAGCAGGTGCTGCATCCGCCGGGGCGATAGGGGCCGCGGTCGGTGTCGAGCATGAGGTTCCAGACGATGACGGCGCGGCAGCCGTAGTTGACCGTGCCGAGGCCCACCTCGCACATGTCGTCGATGAGGCGTTTCTCGAGGTTGCGCCCCTCGTTCCACATGCCGATGCTCGTCTCGGTGAAGATGAGCTCCTTGTCGGGGTGCTCGCTTCCGATGCGCAGCAGTTCCTGGCGTCGACCGCCGTAGTTGTGATAGGCCGCTCCGCTGAGGAAGGAGGCGGCCACCTCGTCGTCGTAGAGGCGCAGCGGATATTGCTGCTGGTCCTGCATGCGGTCGTAGTTGTAGTTGTGGTCGAAGGCGTAGATCTTCGTCTGGAGCCCGGCCTGTCGGAGCGCGGGTCCGAGGGCGCGGCCCACGAAGTCCTTCTGCTCCTGCCATCCCATGAAGAGCGAGGCCGAGTTGCCGCGGTTGAGGGGCTCGTTCTGGGGGGTGATGGCGTGGATGGGCACTCCGGCGGCTTCGTAGGCCTGAATCCAGCGCACGAAGTACTGGGCATAGTCCTCGTAGTAGCGGGGGTTGAGCTGGCCGCTGGTCCACGAATTGAAGGGCTCGAGGTCCGTGAGGTTGTTCACCTTCATCCATCGGGGGCACGTCCAGGGCGAGCCCAGGATGAGCAGCTGGGGGTTGATGTCGAGAATCTGGCGCAGCACGGGGATGACGTATTCGGTGTCTTCGCTCGTGAGGGCGAAGTGCTCGATGCCCGGCGTGTCGCAGCAGGTGAACTCGCTCAGCGAGAAGTCGCTGCAGCCGATGCTGATGCGTATGTAGCTGAAGCCGAGGCCTTCGGTGGGCGAGAAGGTGCGGCGGAGGAAGTCGCGGCGGTCCTTCTCGGTCATGCGCAAGAGGTTGTAGCAGCTGGAGCCCGTCAGCGCGGCGCCGAAGCCGTCCATCGTCTGGAACTGCTCCGCGGTAGAGAGGGTGACGACGGTGCCCTGCGCCTTGCGGGCAATCTTGGGACGGCTCTCGTGGAAGACGAGGGAGCGGTCGGACGTGCTGGTGAACGTGTGGGCGCGGCGGGCTGCGCCGTTGAGCGGAGCCAGCAGGGCGAGGAGCAGGAGGAGGATTTTCATGCGTCGGGAGGGATTAGCGGGAGGGTTGTCGGGGTTCACTTCACCAGCCTCTTCTGCCCGCCGACGATGTAGATGCCCTTGCGGAGATGCTTCGTTTTGCTCAGCGTGACAGGGCGGCCCTGGAGGTCGTAGACGGTTGTCTGTTGTCCGTCGTCGGTTGTCACCCTTTGGATTCCGTCGGGCGTGTTGGTGTAGAGGTTGTCGTCCACCTTATAGACCACGCTGTGGCCGCCGAGGAAGGTGGGGTGCTCGTCGTCGGGCAGCGTCTGGAACCACACGGGGGATTCGGTCTCGCCTTCGTTCAGGAGCCATGTCACTTCGCCCGAGCGGAAGCGTTCGATGTCGGTGAGGTTCACCTGTTTGCTCACCTGGCTGTAGCAGTTGAGGAACGTGTTCTTGGCGCCGCCCATGCGGGCAAAGGTGCGGTCGGTGGTCGAGGCGTAGCCCGAGGTCTGGAATCCGGTGATGGGGCTGGTGGACCAGCAGTTGGTCAGCTTGGCTCCCACGTTGCCCAGCCATCCGCTTATCTGGGCGGCATCGGCGTTGGTCTGTCCGTCGAGAATGGTGGTGATGGGGCCGGTGGAGTAGCAGTTGGTGATGAGGGCCACGCTGCTGTTGTTAGCGTTGCCGATGATGCCTGCCGGGGCGATGTCGGCCTTGACGCTGCCCTCGTTGCCCAGGTTCTGCAGATAGATGTTGCCGGAGCGGTCGGAGCGTCCCACGATGCCCGCCTTCTCGTGGCCCACGATGAGGCACGAGGCGTCGAGCACGAGGTTCTTGATGGTGGCCGGCGAGGTGATCTGCCCGAAGAGGCCGACGGCCGTGTCGTTGGGCTTCTCGATGACCAGGTTGCGGATGGTGTGGAACTGTCCGTCGAAGGTGCCGGCAAAGAGGTTTTTCTCCGTGCCGATGGGCTGGAAGGCCATGCCCTCCATGTCGATGTCGGCGGTGAGGCGTCCGTTCATCGTGGTGTGTCCGGCATTGACCACGGTGGAGAAGTCCTGCAGGTCGGCTGCCGAGGCAATTTCAAACTCGCTGCCCAGCACGCGCACCCGGGCCGTTCCAACCACTCCCGAGCCGTCGAGGACCGTGGCCGTGAGGGTGGCTCCGCCGCTGTTGCGGGCCGTGAAGACGCCGTTGCTGACGTATCCCACATGTGTGTCGGAGCAAGCCCAGGCCAGGTCTTTCTTCGAGGCCGTGGCGGGCAGCACGGTGGCCGAGAGCGTCACCTGCTCGCCCACGTTCAGGATGTAGAGTTCCTGCTCCACGACGATGGTGCTCACGGGCGTTGCCTCGAGAGCGACGTTACAGGTGGATGCCTCGGGTTCCAGCAGCTTCTCGGCTGCGGTGGCCAGCTGGACGTTGGCCAGCCCGATGGTGCTGCCGGCGAAGTCTTCGCTGGCCGTCACGCCGAGGGTGAAGAGCTCGCCGCTCAGGGCGTTGAAGTCCTCGTTGGAGGGCGAGTAGGCCACGATGCGCAGCACGTCGTCCTCGAGGTGGGCGTCGATGGTGTGCGAGCTGCCCTTCAGTGCGCCCAGTGCCACGCTGGCATCGTCGAGCGCGAGGTTCTGGCCTGGCGTCAGTTCCAGATAGAAGGCAGTGGCTCCCTCGGCGAGCACGGCTGTTGCGCCGACCTGCTTGTGGGCCGTGGCCTGCAGGGCGAAGTCGTCCAGCGTCAGCGTCGTCTGCCCGCTCTCCTGCTCGCGGCGCGGTGCACGTTTGCCCTTCACC
>CAMJRQ010000193.1 GCA_946408305.1 uncultured Prevotellaceae bacterium | reverse complement strand
CTGGCAAGACATGGCCGTCAGGGGGCAATGGGACCTGACGGAGCCCGACGAGCAGACGCCGATAGTGGAAGGACAAGTCGTGCCGAAGAACATGACCCGGATAAAGTGGGAGATGATGAACCGCGAGACGGCGCAGATGCGCGGAACGGCTGATTCCGTCAGCCTCGTGGGGCTGGAGCGACAGCAGGACAAGTTCTCTGACCTGAGAAGTTCTTCCTCGAAGGAGCCCCGGGTGCGCGTCTATGCAAAGTTCGTGCCCGTGGACTCTGACTTCCAGCTCACCCGCAACCAGGAGAGCGGACGCGACGGGAGATTCCGCTTCCAGCTGCCCCGCTTCACTGGCCCGGCCCTCTTCAGCATCACAGCACTGGACACGCTGAAAATGAAGAAATCGGAACGGACTGGCTGGGACACAGACACGCTGAAGACCCATACCGTGTGGAAATACTCGCCCCAGGCCGTCGACGAATATTTCGTGAGGCTGAGGCATCCCCGCGTCCGCTTCGTAAAGCCCTACAGTCACTATCAGAAGCACCTCGCGGGAAGAGACACGGCCACTGCAGCATCGGACTTCCAGGGCGAACATCGGTTGGCCGAGGTGACCGTCAAGGCAAGACGACGGGGGCTGCGGCAGTTCGACGATGCTTTCCCGGCCTTCATCGTCGATGCCTACGAAGCCAAGAACGAGACCGACGACGCCGGGATGCTCTTCGCCGACAATCCCGTAGTGCGCACCTATCTGGGCGACTACGGCCTGCAGCAGCCCTATGCCCACGAGGGGCGACGGATGGACTATCGCGTGGACGTTCGCCTCGGCCTGAGCCCCACACGCCGCACGTTGCCTCCCTATATCGACATTCCCGAGGACTCAATCTATGCACCCCGCTACCTGAAATCGTTCCCCCTGAGCTTCATCCCCTACGGCGAGATGGCCCGCATGGGCTACATGGACCTGGGAGCCCGGCTCGAGAGTGAGGTGCCAGCCAATGGCTCGCAGGAGATAAAGGAATACCTGGGTGTGCACAAAATAGACAAGTACGCCGTCTACACCGACTATGCTCCCCGCCGCGAGGGGGATGCCGTCTACGAAGGCAACAACCTGCCGGAGACCCAGATGGTGCTCTATCCCTTTGCCGACGGCGGCAAGCGGATGGGCTACAAAAGCCGTTTCCTGTCTCTCGACGGCTTTGCCTATCCCGCCGAGTTCTACAGCCCCGACTACAGCCAGCAACAACCGAAGGAGCCCACCGATTATCGCCGCACGCTCTATTGGAACCCCGCCCTCCGATTAGACAGTAATGGCCGCGCCCGAGTGACACTCTACAACAACAGCCGCACGATGCAGGTGAGCGTCAGCACAGCTGGGCAGGCAGAAAACGGCACTTTGCTGTGGAATAAGGAGTAAGAAAGCGGCGGCGGCTTCCTCTACACGCTTTTCCCGACGTAGGCGAAACGAATTTTGCCCTGCCTCTTGCAGATAAAAAGAATAATGCCTACCTTTGTAGTGGAAAATTATCACTACAGGCATGAAACGATTCCTTTTCTACACGCTGCTGCTCTGCGCAGCAGCGGGCGCCACGGCGCAGAGCATGAAGTTCAGCAACAAGCCCGACCCCATGCAGGACGAGATACGCAAGCTGATGAATGCCACGCTGGCCATCTCGACGCTCTACGTGGACAGCGTGGACGGCCACAAGATGGTGGAGGACGCCATCAACGGCATCCTTTCCAAACTGGACCCCCACTCGAACTACACGAACGCCACCGAAACAAAGCGGCTTACGGAGCCGCTGGCCGGCAGTTTCGAGGGCATCGGTGTGCAGTTTAACATGCTGGAGGACACGCTGGTGGTCATCCAGCCCGTGCCGAAGGGACCGAGCGAGCGCGTGGGCATCCTGGCCGGCGACCGCATCGTGGGCGTGGGCGACACGGCCATCGCGGGCGTGAAGATGAGCAAGGAGGAAATCATGCGGCGGCTGCGCGGGCCCAAGGGCAGCGTGGCCCGGCTGAAGGTGGTGCGCACGGGCATTCGCGACACGCTGCACTTCGACGTGAAGCGCGACAAGATTCCCGTCAACTCGGTCGACGCCGCCTACATGGTGACGCCCACCATCGGCCTCGTCCGCTTCAACAACTTCGCCGAGACCACCCACAAGGAGGTGATCGACGCCATCAAGAAGTTGCAAGAGCAAGGCATGAAGGACCTCATCATCGACCTGCAGCAGAACGGCGGAGGCTATCTGCAGTCGGCTGCAGAACTGGCCAGCGAGTTTCTGGAGCAGGGCGACATGATTGTCTACACCCGCGGCCGCAGTGTGCCCAACCAGGAGTTCCGCAGCCGCGGCGGAGGCATCTTCCGCGAGGGCCGCGTGGCTGTGCTGGTCGACGAATACAGCGCCTCGGCAGCCGAAATCCTCGCCGGCTCCATTCAGGACCAAGACCGCGGCATCGTCATCGGCCGACGTACGTTCGGCAAGGGACTCGTGCAACGTCCCCTCGAAATGCCCGACCACAGCATGATACGCCTCACCGTGGCCCGCTACTACACGCCCTCGGGCCGCTGCATACAGAAACCCTACGAGAAGGGCGACAAGCAGAGTTACGCCAAAGACGTGGTGAACCGCTACAACAAGGGCGAGCTGACCAACGAGGACAGCATACACTTCCCCGACTCGCTCCGGTTCAAGACACTGCGACGCGGACGCACCGTCTATGGCGGCGGAGGCATCATGCCCGACTACTTCGTGCCGCTCGACACGATGAAATACTCCAAGTGCTACCGCGAGATGTCGGCCAAGAGCCTCATCATCAACGCCTCGCTGCGCTACACCGACAAGAACCGCAAGCGCCTCACCCGTGAATACCCCACCTTCGAGAAGTTCGCAGCCGAGTTCGAGGTGCCGCAGAAGACCATCGACGACGTCTTCGACGAAGCCAAGAAACAGAAGATTGAGCCCAAGGACGACGCCGAGCGCGAGCACACGGCCCGCAACATCAGCCGCATGGTGAAGGCACTGGTGGCCCGCGACCTGTGGGACATGAACGAATACTTCCACCTCATCTATTCGGACGACGAGATGGTGCGGAAGGCCGTGGAGATGCTCTCGAAACCCGAGGAATGATACGTTTCAACACCCAGGGCGTAGAGATGCCCCCGATAGAGCCGCAGCGCATCACCCGATGGGTGGAACAGGTGGCGGCCTCGTATGAGCGACGGGTGGGCGAGGTGAACTACATCTTCACCGACGACGAGAACATCCTGGCCATCAACCGCCAGTTTCTGGGCCACGACTACTACACGGACATCATCACCTTCGACTACACCC
>CAMJRQ010000192.1 GCA_946408305.1 uncultured Prevotellaceae bacterium | reverse complement strand
GTGTCGGCGGCGAGGCTGTCGGCGAGGGCGGCGGGCACTACGTCCACGTCCTGGGCAGACAGTCCCTGCGTCTGCCACCCGAAGAGCAGCAGAAAGCAGATTCTGAGGAATGTAAGCCGTTCTCCCTTCAAGGCATCAGTTCTTCAGCTCGTCAAACATTTCGATGATGCGCAGCAGCTCGCTGTCGTCGGCAAAGGGGATGATTATCTTGCCCCGGCCCGCTTGCGAGCAGGTCAGCTGCACGCGGGTGCCGAAGAGCTTGCTCATGCTCTCGCGCAGCGAGTCGTATTCGAGGCTCAGCGAGGAGCCTTTCTGGCGGATGCGCTTGCCGTCCTTGCCTCGCACGGTGCCGCCCTGGCTCAGTTCCTTGACGATTTCCTCGATGCGGCGCACGCTCATCTTCTCCTGCTTCATCTCGTCGAAGAGGCGCAGCTGGGTGGCGGGGTCGTCGAGGGCGAGCAGGGCGCGGGCGTGTCCCATGTCAATCTCGCGGTTCTTCAGCGCCATTTGGATGTTGGCCGGGAGCTTGAGCAGGCGCAGGTAGTTGGTCACGGTGGCGCGGTTCTTGCCCACGCGGTCGCTCAACTGTTCCTGGGTGAGCCCGTACTGCTCGATGAGGTGCTGGTAGGCCAGGGCAATCTCCAGCGCCGTGAGGTCCTGCCGCTGGATGTTCTCCACGAGTGCCATCTCCATCATGTTCTCGTCGTCGACGGTGCGGACGTAGGCCGGGATGGTGGTCAGTCCGGCCAGCTGACTGGCACGCCAGCGGCGTTCGCCGGCAATGATGAGGTAGGAGCCGTCGCCCATGTCGCGCAGTGTGATGGGCTGCACGATGCCAATCTGGCGTATGCTGTTGGCCAGTTCCTGGAGGCTCTCCTCGTTGAATTCGCGCCGAGGCTGGTCGGGGTTGGGGTGGATGCGCTGGAGCTCAATCTCGCTGATGCTCGACGAGCCGGCGGTTGTCACCTCGTCCATACTGATGAGCGCATCGAGTCCGCGTCCCAGCGCTGGGTATTTCTTCTTTGCTGCCATAGTTCTGAGTATGAATTCAATATGTCCCTAATCTCTAATCTTTTTTCTCTTTCCCAATAATCTCCTCGGCCAGCTTCAGGTGGGTCTTGGCACCGGGCGAGTCGGCGTCGTAGAGCAGCACGGGTATGCCGTGGCTGGGTGCCTCGCTCAGCTTCACGTTGCGCTGGATGACCGTCTTGAAGACCAGTTCGCGGAAGTGTCGCTTCACCTCGTCGTGAATCTGCCGGGCCAGTCTCAGGCGGCTGTCGTACATCGTCAGCAGGAAACCCTCGATGGCCAGTCCGGGGTTTAGCTTCGATTTGACTATCTTGATGGTGTTCAGCAGTTTGCTGATTCCTTCGAGGGCGAAGTATTCGCATTGCACGGGGATGATGACGCTGTCGGCGGCCGTCAGCGCGTTCACCGTGATGAGTCCCAGCGAGGGCGAGCAGTCGATGAGGATGTAGTCGTATTCTTCCTGGACGGGCCCGAGCAGCTTCTTCAGCACCTTCTCGCGGTTGCTCTGGCCGAGCATCTCAATCTCGGCCCCCACCAGGTCGATGTGCGAGGGCACGATGTCGAGCCCGTCGATGTCGGTGGTGTAGATGGCTTCGCGCACGTCGAGGTGGTTGGCCAGCACGTGATAGAGCGAGCATTCCACGTGGTTCACGTCGACACCCAGCCCCGACGAGGCGTTGGCCTGCGGGTCGGCGTCGATGAGCAGCACCTTCTTTTCCAGTGCGGCCATCGAGGCGGCCAGGTTCATGCTCGTGGTGGTCTTGCCCACGCCGCCCTTCTGGTTGGCTAATGCGATAATCTTACTCATGTTCTGTGTCTGCTTCGAGATGGGTTTCTACGTGCAAAGATACATTTTTTTTCCTCGCCCGGGAGCATTTTCCGCCCTCAGATTGTAAAATATGTTGATAACTCGCCCGCGATGTTCATAACTTGCGCTTCGTGCTATTTAGCCGCGAAGATAAGATTTTCTTTTCGAATAACCGCCGATTTAAACCTTTTTTAGTATTTTTGCAGCCACAATAACGTATCTTTATGCCAAATAGGCCACTTATACTTGTTACGAACGACGACGGAATCGGTGCGCAGGGCATCGGCGTGCTGGCCCGTCTGATGGCCCTCTTGGGCGATGTCATCGTCGTGGCACCCGACTCGGCCCGCTCCGGCGCGGCCTGTGCCATCACCCCCACACGTCCTGTGCGGCTCAGCCGGCTCAGCGATGCCGACGGCCTCGTCTGTAGCTGCACTGGCACGCCTGTCGACTGCGTCAAGCTGGCACTCGAGCGAGTGGTGCCGCGCCGGCCCGACCTCGTCGTGAGCGGCATCAATCATGGCGACAATGCCTCGGTGAGCCTCCACTACAGCGGCACCATCGGCGCCGTGCTCGAGGCTTGCATGAAGGGCATTCCCGCCATCGGCTACAGCCTGCGCACCCGCCAGCAGCAGTGCGACTTCGGGCCCTACGAGGAGACGGTGCTCAGCGTGGCCCGCTTCGTCCTGCGCGAGGGCCTTCCGCAAGACGTTTGCGTGAACGTCAACTTCCCCCAAGTGGAGCGCCTGGCAGGCGTCAGCGTCTGCCGTCAGGCCCGCGGCAACTGGCTCCAGGAATGGGCCCCCACCGACGAGCCCGACACCTACCGGCTGACCGGCTATTTCACCAACCTGGAGCCCGAGGCCAGCGACACCGACTATTGGGCACTCGACCACGGCATGGCTGCCGTCACACCCCTCCAGCTCGACATGACAAGCTATCCCCAATTAGACGTGATGAAATCATTACAAAAATGAAGTACTACCTGATAGCCGGCGAGGCCAGCGGCGACCTCCATGCCAGCCACCTGATGGCCGCCCTGCGCGAGCAGGACCCCCGCGCCCAGTTCCGCTGTTTCGGGGGTGACCTGATGCAGGCCCAGGGCGGTGAACTCGTGTGTCACTATCGCGACATTGCCTACATGGGCTTCGTCCAAGTGGCGCTCCACGCCCGCACCATTCTGGGTGCCCTGCGCCGTTGTCGCGAGGACATACTCCGCTGGTGGCCCGACGTGGTCATTCTGGTGGACTATCCGGGCTTTAACCTGAAGGTGGCCCGCTTCGTCAAGGAGCATTCCCGCATCCCCGTCTACTATTATATCTCGCCCAAGATATGGGCCTGGAAGGAATATCGCATCCGTCAGATTCGCAGCTACGTGGACCACCTTTTCAGCATCCTGCCGTTCGAGCTGCCCTTCTACGAGCAGAAACACGGCTATCCGATTCATTATGTGGGAAATCCGTCGGTCGACGAGGTTGCGGCCTACGTGGCCAACCATCC
>CAMJRQ010000191.1 GCA_946408305.1 uncultured Prevotellaceae bacterium | reverse complement strand
CCGGGAAGGCTTTCAGGATGTAGTTGGCAAAGCCCTGCGTGGCCATGCCCACGATGTATCGGTTCATGCGGTTTGTGCCGGCTCCCATGATGCCGCGCAGTCCGCCGGTGCCGAATTCCAGGTTCTGGTAGAAGGCATCGACGAGCGGGTTCTTGTCGGGGTTCTCCAGCATGGCCTCAATCTCGGCCTTGGTCTCTTTGTCGTAATAGGGCGATGCCAGCCACTCGCGGGCCTTGGCTTCGCATTGTTTGATGAGTTCGTTGTCCATTGTCAGATGTTGTTTGAAATTGTTTGCACAAAGGTACGGATAAGTGAGCGGAAAAACAAAATTTATTTGATTTTTCCCGAGCGGGAGTACCTTCGACCGAAGGTCAGAGGTACGGATAAGTGAGCGGAAAAACAAAATTTATTTGATTTGTCTTCTGAACTGCCCTCAGTGAAAATCTGCGTGAATCAGTGCGAAGACTCCATCACCGTTCCGCATTCCTCCAGAAACTCCTTCACTCGGCGGGTGTACTCCTCGGGATAGGCCCAGAAGGCATCGGCGTGGGCCACGCCCGGAACGAGCCAGAGCCGCTTGGGCCCAGGGTGGGCTTCGAAGAGTGGGCGCACCATCCAGGTGGGCACGAACGTGTCCTGATCGCCATGAATGAAGAGCATCGGTCGCTGGCAGCGGGCCACCTGCTTTAGCGCGCTGGCCTCTCTGAAGCCCCATCCGTGGCGAAGCCGGCAGAGGAGGCTGCTTGTTTGGAGCAGGGGGAAGGGCGGGAGTCCGTAGCGCTGTCGAAGCTCGCTGCCGAACTCGTCCCACACGCTCGTGTATCCGCAGTCCTCCACGAAGGCCCTGATGCAGGGCGGTGTCGGCTCGCCCGACAGCATCATCGTCGTGGCAGCCCCCATGCTGATGCCGTGAACCACCATGCGCGTCTCTCCGCCGAACAGGCTGTCGGCCACCTCGGTCCAGCGCAGCGCGTCGAGGCGGTCGAGCCAGCCCATGCGAATGTGGCGCCCGTCGCTCTGTCCGTGGGCGTGAAGGTCGGGCAGCACGACGTTAAAGCCCAGTCCGTGGTGATAGAGATACCCGATGTGGAGCATCTCAAGCCCCTGGTCGCCGTAGCCGTGGAGGAGCAGGGCCACCCGCGGTGTGGGCGATGGAGCCCTCAGATACCAAGCGTGCAGGCGGCGGCCGTCGGCGGCCACGATGAACGTGTCGCGCAGCGCCTTGGTGCGGCTGATGCTGTCAATCCAATGTGTTAAAAACGCACCACGTTGCGAGAGCCTTTGCAACACGTTGTTCGGGCTCTCGCAACACGTTGCTCTGTCGAGCGCAACGTGGAGCATGAAGACGCTCCCCGCAAGAGAGGCCGCCAGGCAGATGCCAAACAGGGCGAGAAAAAGGTTTCTTAGAATCCTCATGCGTTGGACTTTTCTGCAAATTTACGTCGTTTTGGCGAATTTTTGGCAAGAAGGCGGACTTTTGTGGAGAAAAAACTGTAACTTTGGCTTCGCCGAACTTACTTCCGCTCGAAAAAAAATCAAAGTAAACTTTGTTTTTCTGCTCACTTAATCGTAACTTTGAGCGACAAACAGCACATCAGCCCCATGAACAAACGATTTTTCTCGCTCCTCGCGGTGATGGTCAGTCTCCTGCTCCGCGCCGCCGATTTCAGTCCCGAGGCGCGTTGGATAGCGCCCGCACAGGGCGAAGTGAACAAGCTGAACACCTGGATGGCCTTCCGCACGGACGTCGTGCTCGAAACCGTCCCGATCGAGGCGGTGGCCTGCATTGCCGCCGACAGCAAATACTGGCTGTGGGTAAACGGACAGCTGGCCGTCTTCGAGGGCGGACTGAAACGCGGCCCCACGCCTCGCGACTCATACTACGACGAGGTGGACCTGGCTCCTTTCCTGCACCGCGGGCAGAACCGAGTGGCGCTGCTGCTCTGCTATTTTGGCAAGAACGGCTTCAGCCACAACGACAGCGGCCGGGCGGGTTTGCTCTTCTCGGCCCCCAGCATCGGCCTCAGTTCGGATAGTCAGTGGCTGAGCCGTGTGCATCCCGCCTTTGGCACCTGCGACGCCCCGGCGCCCAACTATCGCCTCTCGGAATCGAACATCCGCTTTGACGCCCGGCAGGACATCGGCACCTGGCAGACGGCTGACCGGCCCGAGGGCTTCGCGCCTTCGGCGGAGCTGGGCAAGCCGGGCGACGCGCCGTGGAACGAGCTGGTGAAGCGCCCCATCCCGCTCTGGAAGGACGAGGGGCTGAAGACGCTGAAAACCGAGGTACGCAGGGGCGCGGATGAGGACACGCTGGTGGCCCGCCTGCCCTGGAACATGCAGTTCACGCCAGCCATCGTGGCCGACGATCCTGAGGGCGGCCGCACGCTGAGGTTCGAGACAGACCATCTGAAAATAGGCTCGGAGTGGTGTGTCCGCGCCGAATACGTCACACGCAAGGGACGCCAGTCCTATGAGTCGCTTGGCTGGATGAACGGCGACCTGCTCTTCGTCATCGTGCCCCACGGAGTGAACGTCCGCAAGCTGCTCTATCGCCCCACGGGCTACGCCACCGAGGCCGAGGGCTCGTTCTGGTGCGACGACGATTATTACAACCGCTTCTGGCAGAAGGGGCTCCGGACCCTCTACGTGAACATGCGCGATACCTTCTTTGACTGCCCCGAACGCGAGCGCGCCCAGTGGTGGGGCGATGTGACTACGCTCCTCGGCGAGTGCTTCTACACCTACGACCTCCGCGTCCACCAGCTCATCCGCAAGGGCATCCTGGAGCTCTGCCGCTTCCAGCGCGACACGGACGACTGCCTCCACAGTCCCATCCCCGGCACCTACAACGCTGAGCTGCCCGCCCAGATGCTGGCCGCCATAGGGCTCTACGGATTCTGGAACTATTACATGAACACGGGCGACCGCGCCACCATCGAGACGGCCTATCCCAACGTGAGGCGCTATCTGAACGTATGGAAAACGGAGCCCGAAACGGGCCTTACGGCCGAGCGACACGGCGGCTGGGACTGGGGCGACTGGGGGCCGAACCGCGACATCCGGCTCCTCTATGCCGGCTGGCACTACATTGCCCTTGATGCCGCCTCGCGCATGGCCGAGCTGCTGGGACTGCCCGTCGAGGCAGAGGCCTACCGGAGAGTGATGGAACAGGTGAAGCGCGGCTATAACGCCTGCTGGGACGGCACGGCTTATCGCCACCCCTCGTTTGGCGGCGACACCGACGACCGCGTTCAGGCACTGGCCGTCATAAGCGGAATAGCCGGGCGCGAGAAGTATCCGCAGCTCACGAAATTGCTTCACACACAGCGACATGCCAGTCCCTACATGGAGAAATACGTGATG
>CAMJRQ010000190.1 GCA_946408305.1 uncultured Prevotellaceae bacterium | reverse complement strand
CGGGCCGGAACACCACGTTGCGTTGGGCAAAACAACGTGTTGCGTCGGCCAAAAATCTTCACTCTTTTGGAAGAAGAGAAACTTTCCGACAAGGCAGAAAGCACAGAATGTAAGGAAATGGTCACGCGAAAGCCTCTTGAATCCAAAAGCCAGAACGCAGATTTCAGGCTCATCGGGGCGGAAACGGCCCTCTCGGAGGTTTTTTCTGCAAAAAGGCCATTTTTTTGGCGGTTCCGCACTAACCATATCACATTTTTTTATAAATTTGCATGGAAATAAGTCGTACCGACAATGAAATCAAAGATTAAGCACCTGATTCTTGGAGTATTAACAGCAGCCGCCATCTGCGGTTGCACGGAGAACGTGGACAAGTCGAACCGCTACGTTTTCTCCATCAAAACCATCGTGGACTATCTGGAGTCGCACGAGCAATACTCGGAATACCTCGACCTGCTGTCGCGCGTCCGCGTGAGCAGCATCTCGGAGACCACGCTGCGCCAGCTCCTCTCGGCCCGCGGCAATTACACCGTCTTCGCCCCCACCAACGAGGCCATGCAGGAATTCCTGAACTCGGCCTGCGAACGAGGGCTCATCGAATACCCGGCCTGGGACAGCATCTCGGACCTGCACGTGCGCGACTCGCTGGAGAAGGTGGCGGCCTATAACAGCATCATCGACGGCGGAGACAACACCACCTACGAGACCGAGGAATTCCCCGTGCGCCAGGGTGGCGAGATTCCCATCCCGAACATGTATGACCGACGCCTCTCCGTGATGCGCTCCACACAGGGAACGGGCGAGATTTGGGTGAACGACGCCGAGGTTGACCTGCGCAACCGCGACATACCGCTGCTCAACGGCGTCCTCCACTGCGTCAACTCGGTCATCGCCCCCAGCAACAGCACGCTGGGCGACCTCCTCCTCAACACCTTCAACGAGAAGCGCGAGGGATTCTACGTGGCCTCGATGATGGTCAACGAATGCGGACTCGTCGACACGCTCCAGAAATACAAGGACTTCGAATACGAGAAACTCGTCGAACAGGGCATCGTCAAAGGCGTCGACCCCTATCCCAAGCAGCGCTACTACGGCTTCACCCTCTTTGCCGAGACCGACAGCTTCTGGCAGGAGACGCTGGGACGCCCGGCACTGGAAATCGGGCCCAGCGACATCGTGAAATTCCTCACCGACAAAGGGCTCTACCCCGACGCCCGGAACGACGAGGACTACAAATCGACGGACAACATCCTGAACCGCTTCATCACCTACCACCTGATACCCGTGCGCATCAGCCCCGACCGCCTCGTCTATCACCGCAACGAGTTCGGATACAACCTGGCCACCAAGTCGCTGGGCGCCGCCATGGCCGACTACTTCACCACCATGGGCCACCGCCGACTGCTGAAAGTCTTCGAGAGCCGCGAGAGCAAGGGCATCTATCTGAACCGCTTCCCCGTGCTCAACGACGGACGGCGCGGCGACTACCACGAAAAAGAATGCGCCCCCGAGCTCGAGGGAATCCTCATCGGGCAGCCCAACCTGGAGGGCGAGAACAACGTGCGCAACGGCATCATCTACCCCATCGAGAAACTCCTCGTCTATGACGACCTGACGCGCAACTCGCTCCAGCGCCAGCGCATCCGGTGGGACGTCTCGGCCATGCTCCCCGAGCTGGAGAACAACAACTACCGCATGGGAGCACAGGACCAGACGTACCTCGAGGTCTTCGCACCGCCCACACACCTCTATCAATACTTCGACGACCTGGTGGAGGTGGGACAGGACACGCGCTTCTACTATCGCTACTTCGGCTACGGCAACAACTATCTGCACGACGAATTCCTCGGCAAGAACATCGTCGACTTCACGCTGCGCATGCCGCCCGTGCCGCGCCGCGGAACCTATGAGGTGCGCCTCGCCGTGAAGATGGACGCACAGGGCGGTGCCGGCCGAGGCATCTACCAGTTCTACTGGGGCACCGACAAGGAGAGGCTGGCCGCACTGGGCATCCCCGTGAACTTCCGCCTGAAGGGAGACGACATCGGATGGGAAGCCGACACCGAAGACGAATACTACAACGCCGAAATCGACAAGCGCATGCGCAACCACGACTTCATGAAGGGACCGGCCCTCTACTCCAGCGCACGCTCCTGGGACGGTGCATCGCGACGCATCATCGTGCGACAGACGATGGACCCCGACAAGGTCTACTACCTGCGCTTCAAGAGCGCCGACGACATCTACACCCGCGCCCTCTACCTCGACTACATGGAGTACTGCTCCAAGGAGGTCTACGACAACCCCGAACGTCCCGAGGACATCTGGTAAGGACATCACCGCAAACAGAAAAAAGCCGGCCGGAAGAGCATAACACTCTTCCGGCCGGCTTCGTTCTGGCGGGAGGGGCGGATTACTTCATACTCTCGTGGAAGAACTCCTCGATGCGGTCGTAGGGAATCACTCCGGCCACGTCGTCGTAGAGGTCGACATGCGAGGCACCGGGAATAATCATCAGCTCCTTGTTGCCCTCGCGGGCACTCTCGCCCACGACCTTACGGCCCGTCATGCGCTCAAAGGCATACTCGCTGAAGTAGCGCGAATGGGCCTTCTCGCCATGTATGAGCAGGACAGGCGTCTCAATCTCGCCGGCCCAGGCCAGCAACGGCTGGTTCAGGAACGACTGGCAGCCCGTGACGTTCCATCCGTCGGTCGAGTTGCCGCTCCGGGGATGGAAGCCGCGTTCCGTCTTGTAGTAGGCATGATAGTCGCGCACGAACTGCGGAGCATCGGCGGGCAGCGGGTCCACCACGCCGCCGGCACGCTCATACGTCCCGGCACGGAAATCGGCCGTGCGCTGTGCGGCAAGCGCCTTCCGCTTCGCCATACGCTGCGCAGGACTGTCCTCGCTGCCGAAGTAGCCCTCGACCGTCACCTTCGACATGTCATACATGGTCACGGCCACGGTGGCACGGATTCTGGGATCGAGCGCGGCTGCATTCACGGCCATGCCGCCGAAACCGCAGATTCCGATGATGCCGATGCGGGCCGAGTCGACACAGTCCTGCACACTGAGAAAATCCACGGCGGCCAGGAAGTCCTCGGTGTTGATGTCGGGCGATGCCATGCGGCGCGGCCCTCCGCTGCTCTCTCCGGTGAAGGAGGGGTCGAAGGCCAAGGCCACGAAGCCGCGCTCGGCCATGTGCTGCGCATAGAGCCCCGAGCACTGCTCCTTCACGGCCCCGAACGGACCGCTCACGGCCAACGCAGGCAGCTTGTCCGAGGCACCCTGCGGAGTGTACATGTCGGCAACCAGCGTGATGCCGTAGCGATTGCGGAACGTCACCTTGCGGTGCTCCACACGCTCGCTCTTGGGGAACTTCTTG
>CAMJRQ010000189.1 GCA_946408305.1 uncultured Prevotellaceae bacterium | reverse complement strand
TAATCTGTCTGGACCGCGCCGGACTGGTGGGCGAGGACGGCCCCACCCACCACGGAGCCTTCGACATGGCCTCGCTGCGCCCCATTCCCCATCTGACCCTCTCCTCGCCCATGAACGAGCACGAGCTGCGCCGACTGATGTTCACCGCCCAGCAGGAGGGCCAGGGACCCTTCGTCATCCGCTACCCGCGCGGACGCGGCGTGACGACAGACTGGCGCTGCCCGCTCGAGGCCGTTCCCGTGGGCCGCGGCCGCTGCCTCACCGAGGGAAGCCAGGTGGCCGTGCTCAGCATCGGGCCCGTGGGCAACGCGGTGCAGAACGTCGTGCGCCGCCTCGCCGCCCAGGGCTACAGCATCGCCCACTACGACATGCGCTTCCTCAAACCCATCGACGAGGAGATTCTCTCCCATGTGGGCCGCCACTTCCAGCGCATCCTGACGGTGGAGGACGGCTCGGTGCGCGGCGGTCTCGGCTCGGCCGTGCTCGAATACATGGCCGACCACAACCTGCACCCCCTCGTCCGCCGGCTGGGCCTGCCCGACGAGTTTGTCGAGCACGGCACCCCCGACGAGCTCCGCCATCTGGTGGGCATCGACGAGGAAGGGATAGAAAAGAGCATCAAAAGCCTCACCCAAGACCCCCTCCCGACCTCCCCGAGGGGAGGAGAAGCCTCCAAATCGCTAAACCCCTCCCCCTCGGGCAATTGCCCGTTGGTAGCGGAGCAATTGGGGAGGGCTCTGCCCGACGGAGGGCAAAAGGCCGGGAGAGGGGCTTAAATAGTAATTTGTAAATTGTCAATCGTACATGAAAATCGTCATTGCCGGCGCCGGCGCCGTGGGAACCCATCTGGCCAAGCTCCTCTCGAAGGAGGACCAAGACATCATCCTGCTCGATGAAGACACCGAGAAGACCGACCGTCTGAACAACGAAGGCAGCTACGACCTGCTGACGCTCAATGTCTCGCCCGGCAGCATCCGCGGGCTGAAGGAGGCCGGCGTGCCCCATGCCGACCTCTTCATCGCCGTCACGCCCGACGAGTCGCGCAACATCACCTGCTGCATGCTGGCCCACACGCTCGGCGCACGCAAGACGGTGGCGCGCGTCGACAATGCCGAATACGCCCGCGAGCAGTATCAGGACTACTTCCGCCAGATGGGCATCGACTCCATCATCTATCCCGAGAGCCTGGCCGCGCGCGACATCCTCGACGGCCTCCGCCGCTCCTGGGTGCGACAGTATTGGGAAGTCCACGGCGGCGCCCTCATCATGCTCGGCATCAAGCTGCGCGAATCGGCCCGCATCCTCAACCTGCCCCTCTACAAGCTCTGCGCCCCCGGCACGCCCTACCACGTCGTGGCCATCAAGCGCGACGACGACACCATCATCCCCTCGGGCAGCGACGAGCTCCGCCTGGGCGACATCGCCTATTTCATGACCACCAAGAAATACACCTCCTACATCCGCGAGATTGTGGGCAAGGAGGCCTACGAGGACGTGCGCAACGTGATGATCATGGGCGGCGGACGCATCAGCGTCGAGGTGGCCCTCAGCCGGCCCGACCACATGACCATGAAAATCATAGAGCGAAGCGAAGAGCGCTGCCAGCGCCTCGCCGAACTGCTCAGCGACAACGAGGTGCGCATCATCCAGGGCGACGGCCGCGACACGCGCCTCCTCGTCGAGGAGGGCATCCGCGACATGCAAGCCTTTGCCGCCCTCACGCCCGACACCGAGACCAACATCCTCTCCTGCCTGGCCGCCAAGCGCATGGGCGTCAGGAAGACCGTGGCCCTCGTCGAGAACATGGAATACGTCACGCTGGCCGAGAAGCTCGACATCGGCACCATCATCAACAAGAAGACCATCGCCGCCAGCCACATCTATCAGATGATGCTCTCCGACGACGTGGCCAACGTCAAGTGCCTCACCATCGCCAATGCCGACGTGGCCGAGTTCATCGCCAGCGAGGGCAGCCTCATCACGCGCTGCCAGGTGAAGGACCTGCGCCTGCCCGCAGGCGTCACGCTGGGCGGCCTCGTGCGCCGGGGCGAGGGCCAGCTCGTGGGCGGCAGCACCCAGATTCAGGCCGGCGACAGCGTCGTCGTCTTCTCCATGAGCAGCCTCATCAAGCGGCTCGACCGCTATTTCTGCCGCCCCGCCTCGCCGCTCGGCAGCCTGCTGGACAAACTGAAGTAGCGCGGCGCTAATCTGCAGCCGTTACACCGTGATGTAATCGTTTTACACCACGGTGTAATCGTTTTACGGCGTGGTGTAAAGACGTGTGTAAAAGGGAGAGGGGGTTCAGGCCGTGGCCTGCGCGGCAGACGGGCCGGGGGCGGCGGGGCTCACCCTGGCCACAAACTTCCGGAGCTCGGCCCGCAGCCACTGATAGGGGGCCGACTGGCGATAGCCGAGGGATTTCTTTAGCATCTGGTCTACGGGGCTCTGGCTGTGCTGATAGCTGGAGAGCTCGTTCTGGCGCTGCGTGGAATGGACGGCGAGGTTGGCTATCTCTCTCTCGCGCTCCTTGCGCAGGATGGTGCAGACGGGGTCGAGGAGCGACATGACGACGTTGTCGAAGAGTGTGTGGCCCTGCATGAAGAGGTAGCACGTCTCGGGCGTGAGACCCATGCGGAGGAGCTCTTCGCGCATGGGGACGTAGGTCTTCTTGGCCTCGGGGAAGTGTTGCTGGAGCCAGGCCACCTTGCGGTTGACGCGGCGGCGGACGTATTCGAGGGTGTCTTGGGGGTGATAGGGGTTGACGTCGCGGATGATGACCGTCTCGCAGAAGTCGTTGATGGAGAAGCGCGTGTAGCGGTCGTGGCGATAGGCCCAGATGTTCCAGACGAAGAGGGGCCAGATGAGGGTGCTATACTCGGTGAGGAAGGCCTCGAGGTTGATGACCTCGCGGTCGTTGAGGGTGCTCATGACGCAGGTGGTGTGGAGCGAGGGGGCGTAGCACTGGTAGTTCTCGATGGCGTAGACGTAGGTGTGGAAGACGTAGGGGCTCTGGCAGAGGAGGCGGCTCATCTCGGTCTTGCCCTGGAGGAGCCAGTCGTAGTCGGCGTCGACGCAGGCTATCATGTAGGTGCCGAGGTTCTGCCCGAGCTGGGCCATGAGGGCCGACTTCTTGCCGCGGACGAGCTTGGTGCGCCCGGGCAGCATGACTTCGAACTTCACCTGGTCTGTCTCGAACTCCTGGAGCACGCTGCGCCAGAAGAAGATGTCGTCGTAGCTCTCGACGTACGCCACAATCTTGCGGCTTGCCTTGCGTGGGCGCAGCCGGTTGGCCGATTCGATGTAGGCGCTCGTGATGTTTTCCTGGAGCCGCTTTGCCATTTTGTTTTTTTAGTGTTAAAAGGACCTCTCCGAGCCTCACCCCAACGGCCTCACC
>CAMJRQ010000188.1 GCA_946408305.1 uncultured Prevotellaceae bacterium | reverse complement strand
ACAAATCACGTGCTCTGGCCAACTGAGCTAAAGAGGCGGGTGGGAAAGCTTACTGCATCGCGCCGCTACAACCGACTGCCCTTGCTGCGGTCAGGCCCTGGGGGATTCATCAGGAGCATGCCGTACAGGACTTTCCCATTTTGCGACTGCAAAGGTACGGAGAATTTTTTATCCTTGCAAGCCCGACGACGGGATTTTATGGGACACGCACCTTGCGCCCGTTGATGATGTAGATGCCCCCGGGCAGTTTCTCGGTTGAAATCATACGTCCGGAGAGGTCGTAGATGAAACTGTTGTGACGGCTGCCTGCGGCGGGCCGAGGGGCACCGGCCTTCGTGAGCCGCGGCACGGGAGGCAGCTCGATGGCGGCGGGGCGGAGACTGTCGGGGAGCGTGGTCTCGAAACAGGCCTGGAGGGGCGGAACGGTCTTGCTTTCGGAGGTGAGGACGAAGGCGGTGCCCTGGTCGTTCAGGACGTAGGCCCCGCGAACGGATTGCTGGCACGTGGAGCCACGCATCGTGAAGAGCTCGGAGGAGAAGATGGGCTTCGCCTCGGAAGCTCCGGGGATTTCGGCCTCGTCGGAGGCGAAAGTGATGGTATGGCCGAGGAGCGAGGCATCGGCTGCAATGAGATAGGGCAGATGGCCCAGCAGCTCGGAGGCAGGCTGGAAGACGGGCGAGCCGGCATTGTCCACGTGGGTGAACTGGTAAATCCAGAACGGGTTGTCCTCGGCGGAGAGTTGGTATTCCAGCGAGTCGATGGTAATCGAAGTGGGCCTGAAGGGCAGCATGAGGGTCTCCCATCCGGTGCCGGTTGTGGGCGAAGAGAAGGTGTGGGAGAAGGTGGCATGCCGGGCCGTAAAGGTGGACTCAGTGTAGTAAGGATAGCCGGAACGGAGGCGGATGGTGTCGGCCCGGTTGTCGCGCACGATGTTCAGCGACGGTTGGGCGGTGAAGATGTTGGGCAGTTCTGCGGCGTTGTCGAAGACGAAAAGGGTGTTGGGGTTCGAGGTGTTGGCCGTCATCTGCCTGAGGCCTTCGCTGTTGACAAGCACTCCTGCTGCGGAGCGAGGAACGGAGAGCGACGCCTTGCTCTCGAGTGCAACGAGGTCGCCGGTGTTCTTCCAATAGGTGATGCCGGGCTTGACGGCAAAAACGTGGTTGTACTTGCCGGCATTGTCGAGATAGCCGTTCTGGTCGGAGCAGCCTACGACCATGCAATAGGAGCGATACTGCAAATTGCGGAAGTGGAAGGGGACGCTGATGCTCTTGGAGGGGCCGACGGTGATGTTGGACAGCTCCGTGGGGCCGGGGCCCCACCAGATTCCGTGCTCGTCCTGAATCCAGAGCTGGACGTAGACGAGGCCGCTGAAGGCCGTCGGCATCTGGTTGAAAATGGTGGCTGACCCATAGAGACGGTTGCCGCAGACGGTGCCGCCGACGGAGTTCTGGATGCGGATGCCGGAGACGCGCATCTGGTTCTTGACACCGACTTTGGTGATATTTACCGTCGATTTGGCATAGACCGTCTGCCCGTTGTCGGAGCAGACCCAGACGTCGTAGGTGCCTGTCGCGTCGGGAGTGAAATTGAAGCAGACGGTGGTGGAGCCGTTCTCGGGCACCTGGACGGCGGCAAGGCTGTTCTGGCGCGTCATCTGGCCGTTCTGGCCGGTGTAGATGGTCAATTCGCGGTAGAACTCGCGTCCGGGGTTGCTGAAGGTAACAAGGACGTGTTGATTCTCGCCGGTCTTGCAGGTGCCAGGGAACGAGAAGTCGTCGACGACCAGCTCGCAGGTGCGGCCGGTGCGCTTGAGGGTGGCCAGTCCGTAGGCGTTGACGGTGGCCTCGATGAAGTCGTTGGTGGTGTTCAGACAGGGCTTCCACGGCCCGCCAGAGATGAGACGGGCAGCGGGATGGAGTTCGTAGACGCCCTCGGAGAGCACTCTCCGGAGGTTGAACGTAAAGGTCTTCCTGGCGTCCGGCTCCAGATTGAGAACCGACTGCGGGGAGCCCACGGGAACGTATTCACGATTCTCGCGGTCGTACAGAGTAAGGGCCACCTGGAAGTTGTTCTTGGCTCCGGTGATGTTTCGGAAAGTGGCCGTCAGGCTGTTGTTCTTAAGCACGATGTCGGAGAGGTCCATCATCCTTGCCGGCAAGTCGGGAATGTCGTCCTTGATGCGCAGGTTGATAAGGCCGGCCAGATGGAGGGTGTAGTCGGCGGCATTGACGTAGGCATCCATCCCAGCTGTGCCGAGCGACGACATCTTGAACCAACCGTTGCTCGAGCCGTCCCATCCCCAGTTGACATGGAAGAGGCCTTCGCCGTCGTAACCGTCGATGATGAAAGAGTGACCTCCGCCGGCGCGCAAGCCCTGAATCAGCATGGGATAACCGGCAGAGAGTTCGTTGTAGACCTCGTCAATCCATTCTTCGTAGTCGTAGTTGCGGCGGTCAATCCATCGGACACTCTCGTCGAAGCCCAGGTAGGTTTTCACGGCTCCGTGGTAGATGGCCGAGGCACCGCCGGAGAGGGAGCTGTAGCTCGTTCCGATCATCTGCCCCGTAATGAGCAGCAGCTTGGCCACGGCATACCGGCTCACGCTGTCGGACGAGTCGTCGTAGGTGTCGAGCATGTGGTCCCAGTCAATTTCAGTTCCAGCCGGAATCTCGGGCTGCGTGATGGATTTCCGCTCGCCCGTCTTGAGTGTGTATTGGCAGGTGTGGGCCGGAATGGTGGCAATGGTTTTCTGGGGCCATTTATAGTGATAGAGCACTTGTGACATGGCTGTGGAGGGGCAGCCGGTGTTGGAATGGCCCATCGTGCCGTCCTCGTTATAGTAGTCGGGCACCAGCAGGTTGTAGGGCGCTCCCTGCCCCCACCGGCATTTCAATATCTCGGGGACATAGTGGCGCGCGTAGTGAATCCTGCGAGGAGCCTTTCTTACATCGGCCTCGCTGATGTGGTTCTCGTCGAGAATCCGCTGCTCGTCGGCGAACATCTGCAGATAGGCTCGGGCGTTGTCGGGCAAGGCGGTTTCGTCGAACGAACCGTGGTCTACGTAGCCCAGAATCTCGTCGGTGCGTGAGTCGGCCGAAACGAAGACGTAACCATTGTCGTTGCCGGCATTGAAGACGTAGTAGGCCGGAGAACCGTCGGCCGACTTGCCGCGACGGGGCGCTTTGTAGGGCTGCTGAGAGCCCACCATCGCCACTCCCCTGCTGGCCAGGAAGGCACGGGCCGTTGCCTGGGCAATATCGCAATCTACTGTTTCGGCTTGAAGCGAGAGACAGCAGAGCACAAGCGAGTTGAAAAGAATAGTTTTTTTCATTTTCGTTGTTTTTTTATGTTATTTTCCGGGTTATTTAATCAGCACTTTCTTTCCGTTTACGATGAA
>CAMJRQ010000187.1 GCA_946408305.1 uncultured Prevotellaceae bacterium | reverse complement strand
TGGCCCGGGCCAGCATGAAACAGCAGCCCGGTTGCTACACGATGATCGAGATTCCCGTCATCGACCTCCTGCCCGGCGACCGCGAGGACATCATCCGCCACCTGGTGTGACGAGAGCATACAAGAACCCCAAAACTTACCCTTAAATAAAAACACAGAGACATGAGACACTACTTAGCCGCAGTCGCCCTCCTGCTGGCCGCAGGAAGCGGGGCGGCACAGGACAACAAGCCGCAGGGCGGAGCCACCGAAACGACGCCCTCGAGGTCGGAATACTTCTCGTGGATAAACAACACCAACGAGGGGCCCACCGCGCGCCAGACGGACATCAACCTGCGGTTCTTCGACTGGTTGCGCCGCACGTATGGCATGCAGCTCGACCTCTACGCCTTCGACGCCGGAGCCATCGACGGGAAGAACCGCTATGGCTCCACGAAGAGCGAACAGTTCAAGTCGCAGTTCCCCGAGGGCTTCGGCCCGCTGGCCCGCCAGGCGGCCGAGATGGGCACACGGCTGGGCGTGTGGGGAGGTCCCGACGGCTTCGGCGACACGCCCGAGGAGGCCCGCGAACGCATCGACATGATGGTGGGCCTGGTGCGCGACTACAACTTCGGCCTCTTCAAGATGGATGCCGTGTGCGGACAGCTCAGGCCCGAGAAATACGAGGCCTTCGACACGATGATGACCCGCGTGCGCCGCTTCTCGCCCGACTTCGTGCTGCTAAACCATCGGCTCAACCTGGGCCCGGGCACGCGCCACAGCACCACGTTCCTGCTGGGCGGCGCCGAGACGTATATCGACGTCCTCATGACCAACGACATGACGGCTCCGCACCACCGCGCCAAAGCCATCAGCCGCCAGTCACCCAAGGATCTGACCCGCTTGACCGAGGACCACGGCGTGTGCCTCTCCTCGTGCCTCGACTATTGGGACGACGACCTGGTGCTGCAAGCCTTCGGCCGCGAACTCATCCTGGCCCCGCAGATTTATGGCAACCCCTGGCTGCTGCGCGACGACGAGTTCCCCACGCTGGCCTTCCTCTTCAACCTCCACCGCGACAATCGCGACATCCTGCCCTCGGCTCTGCCTCTGCCCTCGGAACAATATGGTCCCGAAGCACTCAGCCGCGGCGACGGGTCGACACGCTTCCTGACGCTGCGCAACCTTACGTGGGAACCGGTGAAGTATCGCATCCGGCTCGACCGCGAGACGGGGCTCGAACCCGGCAAAGCGAAGGTGAAGGCGCGGCTCTATCATCCCTACATCGAGGACCTGGGCTCCCACGCCTACGGCTCCACG
Organism: uncultured Prevotellaceae bacterium; assembly: GCA_946408305.1. The sequence goes on along the minus strand of CAMJRQ010000187.1, from coordinate 2,105 downwards.
ATTGAGGTGGAGGTGCTGCCCTTCCGTGCCGCCCTGCTGAAGCTGACCACGACGGCCGAGCGCGACCGCATCGCCCTCTCGGGCATACGCTATCAGGTGGTGAACGACCGTGTGGGCGAGAGCGCCGAGGTGCGCCTGCTGGGCGAGCCCGGGCGGACCTATCAGGTGCGGCTGGAGAAGGGCACCAAGTGGCATTCGGCCCAAATCGACGGACGGCAGCAGAAAGCCCTCGCACGGGGCGGCAGCGTCAAGCTGACGTTCCCGGGAAAGAAGCTCAGCCAGCCGTGGCACCGCCGCCTCGCCGAACTTGCTCCCACCGATGTCCCGGCCGATGCCGCGAATCTCTACTATGCCACCGTCTTTGCGGCCGACAATAATGCGCTGGAGGTGCGCTCGCTGCATCGCTCGGGCACCACGAAGATTCCCGAGGTGGCCGCCGCCCGCGACGCCTTCTTCCAGCAGCCCATCTTTACCGACCGCGAGATTTGGGACCGCAACCTTTTCGACGGCAATCGTGAGACGGGATTCTTCGTCACACAGCGATGGTGGGACCAGCGCACCGGGGGCGAATCCGCCTTCTGCCTCGACCTGGGCCAGCCCACGTCGCTCGACAGCATCATCGTCTGCGTGCCCCGCGCCACATCCTATCTGGGCGATGCCCAGCCGCTCGATGGCACCAACGTCTTCGTGTCTGCCGACCTGAAGGAGTGGCAGACGGTGGAGTGTCTCATCGGCCCCCGCATGAGGGTGGACCTCAGCGGTGCGGGCCCTGTGCGCTATCTGCGCTTTGCCAAGTGTCCGCTGCGCATCGTCGAGGTGGAGGGCTACCGGGGCGCCCAGCAGGTGGACCGCTCGCGCTGGCGTGCCTCGAACCTCTTCCGCAGCTACAACCGCGGGAAATGCCGCGCCACGAAAGCCTGGAAGAGCGAGTTCACGCTCGACGAGGCGGCCCCCGGAAGCTATCTCTGCGTGGCCATCAACGGCAGCCATGCCAAGGAGGGAGCCTGGGCCGCCGTCAAGGTGGACGGAGCCTACGTGGGTTGCCCCGACCGCGCCCCGTCGTTCGCCGCCAATCCGTGGGAATGCCCGGCCAACACCGGGAACAAGAACTATACCTACTATCTCCCGCTCTCGTCCGACATGGTGGGCCGCCACTTCGAAGTCTATGCCCTGAAGCTCGGCGACGAGGGCTCGTCCGACCTGCGGCCCGAGGTGTGGATTACCACGCAGTCGCCCTACGAAGCCAAACAACTGACCATGCAAAAATGATGAGACACCTGCTTGCCATCCTCCTCCTGTGGAGCGCTGCCAGCCTGAGCGCTGCACACGTCGTCCGGAAGATGACGTGCGAACAAATGTCGTCGCCCATCGGCGTGGAAGACCCGCACCCGCGCTTCTCGTGGCAGGTCGAGTCCAAGACGCGCGACTACAGCCAAGGGGCCTACCAGATTGAGGTGACCGCGGAGGCGAATGGCAAGCACACGGTGTGGAACTCCGGCCGGGTGGACTCCGACGCGTCCGTGCTCGTGCCCTACGACGGCCCGGCACTGCAACCCGCCGCCACGTATTATTGGCGTGTGCGGACGTGGGACAGCCGGGGCACGGTCTCGAAATGGAGCACCCTCCAGCGCTTCACCATGGGTCTGCCCGAGGAGGCCGACTGGCAGGGCGCCCGATGGATTGCGCTCGACCCCGACGGGCGCAAGCAAGAGGGCATCCACGGATTGCATGCCACCGTCAGCCAGCTGGGCGATGAGGTAATCGGAAACTATCGCCAGCCGCAGTTCCGCAAGCGCATCCTGGTGGGCAAGAAACTGCGGCGGGCCACGGCCTTCGTGTGCGGACTGGGGCACTTCGACCTCTTCCTGAACGGAGAGAAGGTGGGCAACCACCTGCTCGACCCCGGATGGACGCTCTACAGCCGCGAGGCGCTCTACGTGGGCTTCGACGTCACCCAGCTGCTCTCGCGGGGCGAGAACGTCATCGGCGCGATGCTGGGCAACGGCTTCTACAACATCCCCTACGACCGCAGCCGCTACTTCAAGCTCATGACCACCTTCGGCGCGCCCAAGATGAAGTTCCTCCTGCGCCTCGAGTATGGCGAT
>CAMJRQ010000186.1 GCA_946408305.1 uncultured Prevotellaceae bacterium | reverse complement strand
TACATCCAGGCCGACCTCTCCTACTCCACCGCCCGCAACAAGGAAATCTTCCGCGTCGACGCCTTCCACGAGAAACCCGACGCCGAGACGGCCGCACGCTACATCCAGCGCAACTACTTCTTCTGGAACGCCGGCATCTTTCTCTGGAACATCAACACAATCGTCAACGCCTTCCGCATCTATCAGCCCGACATCTCGCAAATCTTCGAGGACCTGCTCCCCTACTACGGCACCGAGCAGGAACAAGCACTCATCAACGAGCGCTTCCCCCGCTGCGAGAACATCTCGGTGGACTATGCCATCATGGAGAAGGCCGAGGAAATCTACGTCTTCCCCGCCGACTTCGGATGGAGCGACCTAGGCACGTGGGGCTCGCTCCTGCAAAACTCCGAGCGCGACATCTACGGCAATGCCTGCATCGGGGCGAACATCGTGACGGCCGAGACCACCAACTGCATCATCCACACGACGCAGGAACGCAAGGTCGTCGTGCAGGGGCTCGACGGATACATCGTGGCCGAGAAGGACAACTCGCTGCTCATCTGCCGTCTCTCGGAGGAGCAACGCATCCGCCAGTTGGCCGAATAGGACTTCAGAAAATAAAAAAAACAACGAATTGCGCGAATGAGGCAGCAGGGTCTCATTCGCGCAATTCGTTGTTTTCGTTTGTACCGTCGGCGCTACTCCCCCTGCTGGGGCGGACGGCCGTAGATGGTCTGGAAGGCGTAGTCGTAATAGTCCTCGGGGGACATGTTGGGGAAGTCGTCGGCAAAGAGATACTGCGTGGTTTCGCGGCTGGCGGCCACGGCCTGGCGCAGGCAGCCGAGAAAGGCTTCGTCGTCCTCGAGGCAATAATAGCAGTAGGCCAGATAGGGGAAGGCGGCCTGGCCATCGTCGGTGCCGTAGTGCTTGAGCAGGGTGGTGAGCGTGGCAACGGCTTCTTCGTAGTACATGGCTTCGGTGTAGGCGATGCCGATGAGCAGGAGGGTGTTCTTCGGGTCGCGACTCTCGTTGAGAGCCTGCTGGAAGTGTTCGCCGGCCTGCTTCGTCTGTCCGTCGTCGAGATAAATCTGGCCCAGGAGGAGGGGATATTCAAAGGTCTCGTCGGCGGTGGCCAGCTGGCGGGCCTCGTCGAGCCGGCGGATGGCCTCGTCGCGGTGATGGAGCTTGCTCTCCACGTAGGCCTGCTGCAGACGGATGTGCATCTGTTCCTGCGACATGCCGTGCCCCTCTTCGTCGGCGCAGCGCAGAGCCTCGGCGGCTTCCTCGTAGCGGTCGAGATTGGTGAGGCAGAGCGAATCGTAGTAATAGACGGTGTCGTCGTGGGGGTCGATGTCGATGAGCTGGCGGTAGATTTGATGGGCCTGCTCGAGGTCGTTGAGATGGAAGAGGCAGTGGGCTTTGGTGAGGAGTGCCTGACGGTCGTCGGGGCGGATGGCCAGCACGTATTCGGCACTCTCGAGCGCCTCGGCGTGCTCGTCGAGCGAGCTCTGAGCTTCGGCCAGCAGGTTCCATGCCTCGGCGTAGTAGGGGTCGAGATCGAGCAGACGGTTGAGCTGGGCGATGGCCTGCTCGGTCTGGCCGGAGGAGAAGAGCACGTCGGCCATGAGATACTGCCCCTTGCGGTTTTGGGGAAACTCAGCGAGGAGGCGCTGTGCCCAGCGATGGGCAATGTCCCACTGGGCATAGTCGAGAAAGACGCCGGCAGCGTCGTAAAGGAAGCTGGAACGCTGGCCGTCGGCCTGGTCGTAGGCGTCGGCGAGCTGCTGCGAGGCCTCTTCGGCCCGCCCTTCGCGGAGGAGGATTTCGGCGCGAAGGAAAGCCACCTCCTCGTCCTGCTGGTCGGGGATGGCATCGCAGATGCGGCGAGCCTCGTCCAGACGGTCGTGGAACATCTCCTGGCGTGCCAGAAACACCTGCGGGTCGACGCTCTCGGGGTGGAGCTCGGTGGCCAGACGAATGGCCTGGAGCGCACGCTCCTCGTCGTGGAGGAGCATGTAGTATTCGGCGATGTCGGTCAGTTCGTCGGCATCGAGATAGAGCGGTCGTCCCTGCTCCTGCGCCGTTTCGTATTCGTCGAGCAGCTGGGTGAACTCGGGGTCGTGGAAATATTGCCAGTCGTCGTCTCTCATCCTCCGTTGTCCGTTGTCTGTTGTCCGTTGTCTATCGTCCGTTGTCCTTTTTCCACGTGTCCTTGAGCCCCACGGTCTTGTTGAAGACCAGGTGGTCGGGCGTGGAGGTGGTGTCGATGTTGAAGTAGCCGATACGCTGGAACTGGAGATAGGAGAGGGGCGGCAGCGTGCGGGCAAAGTCCTCGATGTAGCAGTCGGTGAGCACGGTGAGGCTCTCGGGGTTTATCATCTGCCGCATGGCGGTGACGGCGTCGCACTGCTGCTCGTCGCGCAGCTGGGCCAGCGTGTCGCGGGGGTTCTCGGCTGTCCAGAGGCGGTCGTAGAGTCGCACTTCGGCGGGGAGTGCGTGCTGGCAGCTCACCCAGTGGAGCGTCTTGCCCTTAATCTTACGGTCGGCGCCGGGCAGTCCGCTGCGCGTGTCGGGGTCGTAGGTGCAGTAAACCTCCTCGACCTCGCCGGCAGCGTTCTTCTTGCATCCGGTGCAGAGGACGATGTAGGCGTTCTTCAGCCGGACTTCCTTGCCGGGAGCCATGCGCATGAATTTCTTCTCGGCCTCTTCCTGGAAGTCGTCGCGCTCAATCCAGAGTTCGCGGCCGAAGGTGATGGTGTGGGTGTTGCCCTCGGTGATGGTGTTTCCTTCGGCATCGCGGAGTTCGGGGTTGTTGACGGCGACGAGTTCCTCGGTCTGTCCCTCGGGATAGTTGGTGATGACCACCCGGAGGGGCTTCAGCACGGCACTCACGCGGATGGCGCGGCTGTTGAGGTCGTCGCGCGCAGCGCTCTCCATGAGGGCCATCTCGTTGAGTGCATCGTAGGTGGTGTAGCCTATCTTGTCGATGAACTTGACGATGCTCTCGGGGCTGTAGCCACGGCGGCGGAAGCCGCAGATGGTGGGCATGCGGGGGTCGTCCCACCCGGCGACGAGGCCTTCCTTGACGAGGGCCAGCAGGTTGCGCTTCGACATGAGGGTATAGGAGAGGTTCAGCTTGTTGAACTCGGTCTGGCGCGGGCGGTTGTCGTCGAGGGGTTGCGCGTCGCCCTTGTACTCCTTCATCCAGTCTACGAAGAGGTCGTAGAGGGGACGGTGCTCCACAAACTCCAGCGTGCAGAGCGAGTGGGTGACACCCTCGAGATAGTCGCTCTGTCCGTGGGTGAAGTCGTACATGGGATAGGCGTTCCATTTCGAGCCCGTCTTCACGTGGGGAATGTTCAGCACGCGGTAGATGAGGGGGTCGCGGAACAGCATGTTGGGGTGAGCCATGTCAATCTTGG
>CAMJRQ010000185.1 GCA_946408305.1 uncultured Prevotellaceae bacterium | reverse complement strand
TGCGAAGCTGCTCCCCTTGCAGAGGGGAGCTGTCCGAAGGACTGAGGGGAGAATTTGGGCGTTCCTGCGCAAAGACCTTACCCTTTTCTCAGTCCCCGCGGTTCATCGGGACGATTCGTCCTTCCCTCCCGCTGTCTCAGGGGCCGTTATCCGCTTCTCGATAATTTTGGCCACGATGAGGAACTGATAGAGCCCCACGTTCATGCTGTTGATGAGGCCGGCCACGCCGTTCTTGTAGCCCTGGTCCATGACGTAGGACTTGAAGAAGCGCCACAGCGGTCGGTAGAAGAGCGCGGCCACGCCGTAGTGGCGCCCGGCCTGTTTCTCCACCTCGTTGTCCGAGTATCGGTTCAGTTTCTCGATGCGGTCGTGCATGTAGTTCTCGTCGAGGTGTACGAGGATGGTCTCGTCCGTGCCGTCCTTCATCCGCTCCACGCGGCCGTTGACCTGCGGGAAGGTGTGCACGAAGGGGGGCCACGTCGTCCCCTCGCGGATGAAGAAACGCAACTGGTGGTCGCGCAGGCGGCCCCGCTCCAGCTGGTTCATGATGCGGTTGCGACGGGGGATGTAGAGCCCCTGCGGGCAGTCGGGCTGTTGGATTTTCCGGTAGAGGTAGTCGCGCAGCTGGGGGGTGACCAGCTCGTCGGCGTCCACCACGAGCACCCAGGGATGCGTGGCCTGCTGGATGGCAAATGTGCGGGCTGGCTCGGCGCTCAGGTGGTTGCCCTTGGGGAAGGTGACGATGCGGCAGCCGTGGCGGCGGGCAATTTCGAGCGTGCGGTCGGTGCTCTCCATATCGCAGACGAGCACTTCGTCGAAACCCTCGACGGACTGCAGCACCTCCTCGAGGTGGCGCTCGGCGTTGTAGGTGTTGATGACTACGGAAATCAAGGGAAGTGGTGAGTTAAGAATTAAGAATTATGAGTTAAGAAAAGCTGGGGGCGAGGCTTCCATACAGCTCAACCAACTGTTGTGCCAGGCGGTCGGGGCGGAAACGCTCGGCCCAGAGGCGGCCTCGGTCGGCCATCTGCCGGCACAGCTGCGGGTCAGCGAGCAGGCGGTCGAGAGCGCGGGCCAGGGCGGGGGCATCGTCGGGGTCTACGTAGAGCGAATCGGGGCCGCCGGCTTCCTCCAGGCACGAGCCCGTGCAGCCGATGGCCGGGGTGCCCGAGCAGAGAGCCTCCAGCAGGGGGATGCCGAAGCCCTCGTAGCGCGAGGGATAGACGAAGACGGTGGCCATCTGATAGAGCGCCGGCAGATGGGCCGAGGGCACGTCGTGCAGGATGTGGAAACGCTGGGCGAGCCCGTGCTGCCGCGCGAAGTGCTCGACACGTCCGGCGTAGCGCGTCGGGCGTCCCACGGCCACCACCTCCACCTCGCGGTCCGCGGTCAGCTCCAGTGCCTGGGCCAGCAGGAGCAGGTTCTTGCGCTCCTCGATGCTGCCCACGCTCAGGATGTAGCGCTCGGGCAGCCCATAGCGGCGCCTTACCTCGTCCTTCTCTTCCTCACTTGCCGGCTGGCGGAAGCGCTCGTCGCAACTCTGATAGATGACGTCGATTTTCTCGGCCGGGGTGCCGAAGAAGTGGATGATGTCGCGCTTGGTGCACTGGCTGACGGCGATGATGCGGTCGGCCATGCGGCAGGCGCGGCTGAACTTCAGGCGGTAGAGCCAGCGGTCGATGGGCTTGTAGTAGGCGGGATGGCGCAGGAAGATGAGGTCGTGCACCGTCACCACGCTCCGGATTCCGCGGGCACGTCCGATGTTGAACGGCAGTTCGCCCGAGAGGCCGTGGAAGAGCTCCACGCCGTCGGCCTGCAGCTGGCGCGTCATGCCCCACATGCGCCACAGCCCCTTGAACCATCGCGAGAGCCTGCCCTCGGGCGAGCGCAGCTCCACGCCGGCCTCGCCCTCCAGTCCGTCGAGCGCCGTGGCTCGTCGGAGCGAGGGAACGTAGAGCAGCAGCCGTGCGGCGAGCCCTTCGCGAACGAGTCCGCGGATGAGCCCTCGGCTGTAGTTGCCCAGCCCCGTGCGGTTCTGCGCGGCCCGCTTGCCGTCGAAACCGATTATGTGTAGTTCACAGTTCATAGTCCATAGTTGAGGTTTTAGGGGCGCTCCTGCATGTGGTCCAGCAGGTCGTAGCTGGTCTGGAGCAGGGCCTTGGCGCGGCGCAGTCGCTCCTCCGAGGGCGCGGGCTGCTCGGTGATGGGCTCGTTGGCCGTGATGTCGAAGACGGAGACGCCGGTGGAGTCGGCAAAGAGAATGCCTCCGGGGTAGTTGCTGTAGGCGAAGGGATAGGTGTAGCTGCGGCTCAGCACGTTGCGGCTCCACGGGAAGTCGCGATGGGCGATGCCCATCTGGGAGAGCAGCGTGGCGCAGAGGTCGCTCTGGTTCATCAGGACCTTCATGCGCCGCGGCTCGCGGATGGCGCCGCCCAGCCAGAGCATGGGGCAGTGGAAGAAGCGCGGGTCCTCGTAGGTCAGGTCGTAGAGGAAACCGTGGTCGGGGATGAGGATGACGAGCATGTCGCGCCACTGGGGCAGTGTCTGGAGCGAATCGACGAGCTGGCCCACGCAGTGGTCGGTGAAGGCAAAGGCATTCAGCTTGGGGTCGGCCAGACGCTGGTAGGGCACCTCGAAGGGCTCGTGGCTGGAGAGCGTCTGGTAGACCATGTGCCAGGGGCGGTCTGCGGGCATGTGGCGGATGATGTCGAATGTGCGGCGCGCCGTGACGCTGTCGTTCACGCCCCACTTGCTCTCGTGGGCCTCGGCGAGCGAGAAGTCCACGTCGCTGACCAGCCGCTCGTAGCCCGTCGATACGAGGTAGCCGCGCTTGCCCATGATTTTGATGTCGCCGCCGTAGAGGTAGCAGGTGGAGTAGCCCTCGCGGCCCAGGCTGCGGGCCAGGCTGGGGATGTCGTTCAGACGGTCGGGCAGGCGCATCAGGCTCACGCTGGGATAGCTCACCCATCCGCTCAGGGCCGAGGTGGTGCCGCGGTCGGTGCGGAAGCTGTTGCTGTAGTAGTTCTCCCAGAAGATGCCCTGGGGGATGAGACGGCTCCAATGGGGCGAGACGTCGGGCAGGCCGCCCATCTCGCGGATGAACTTGCTGCCGTAGCTCTCCATCATGACGATGAGGATGTTGGGCCGCTGCGTCTGGAGCAGCGTGTCGGTGATGTCCTCGGTCTCCTCGGGATAGAGCCCGCTGAAGGCTTCGGCCCGCTCAGCCTCGGCCAGATAGTCGAACTGGGCGGCATAGTCGTCGGTGCGCTTGATGGAGGAGAAAAGGCTGAAGGCCGGGTTCACGGCCGAGTGGTTCAGGAAGAGGCGGGGGCTATAGTAGGCCACGCCCACGTTCATCACGCTGGCCGTCACTCCGCCGCGGATGCCCAGGAAGACGAAACCGCCCACAAGCAGCAG
>CAMJRQ010000184.1 GCA_946408305.1 uncultured Prevotellaceae bacterium | reverse complement strand
TAATTGAAAAGGAGATTTCGGATGAATGAGAACAAATGTGTTGACGGCGATTCCGAAAACGACAGAAGGAATTAATTGAAAAGGAGATTTCGGATGAATGAGAACAAATGTGTTGACGGCGATTCCGTAATGATAATCGTGCCGTACGGGAAAAAGAAAAAGAAGAAAAAAATTCCTTGGAAAAAAATTCTTTTTCTTTTGGCAGCAATAATTTTTATTGTTGGTATAATTTTTTATGCCCTTTCGCGAACGTCACGGCCTGAGCCGGTGGCCGTGGAGGAAGTGGTGCCTTCGTATTTCGAGCCCGAAGAAATGACTGTGGAAAAAGTTGATACAGTGGCCGTTACCGACTGGCTGGGCGAGACGGAGACGTTGCAAAGCTATGTGGAATGTATCGACACAATAATCAACGATATTTCCATGCAAATTTTTGTGCCCCGAAATTTGCATGCGTCGCTCCATCTCGGCCCCATCAACTATGCCGACACCACCATTTTCTATGCCGCCCAGGCGGCCGACATTCGCCAGGACAACGGGAAAATCCTGGGCGCCTTCGTTCTGAAAGGTCAGCCCCTCTCCTACGGACTCTCGAAAAGAGGCTTTTGCTCCATCTTGGGCGATACACTCACCGTGGGCGTGGCCGACAATACGCCCCTCTTCGAGGAGGCCACACAGCACGAGGGCTACTTCTTCCGCCAGTATCCGCTCGTGGGTGAAGGTAGGATTGTGGAAAGTGCGCTGAAGGGGAAATCCGTCCGTCGTGCCCTCTGCGAGGCCCGCGGGCACATCTTCATGGCCTCGACTCTGGAGGCCGAATCCTTCCACGACTTCTCGCAGGCCCTCGTCGACCTGGGTGTCCGGAACGCCATCTATCTGGTGGGCGGCACGGCCTACGGATGGTCGCGCAACGAGCGCGGCGAGCGGCAGGAGTGGGGACAGCGGAACCATCGGGTGCCCCGCAACATCTCCTACATCGTCTGGCGCAAGAAATAAGCCCCCCTTTAGCTTCTCCCTCAGCCAACGCATAATCCTGCGCCTCCGCCACAAAATGGAGGTGCAGGATTTTCTTTTTCCCCGAAATGGAAATCTTTATTGCAAAAATAGTTGTAACTTTGCAACTGCGAAGAAAACAGGATGGAAACACGTCAGGAATTTGAACAAATAATGGCCGAGTGCCGCTCGCTCTTTGCCAAGAAACTCTGCGACTACGGAGCCGCATGGCGCATCATGCGCCCCTCGTCGGTCACCGACCAGATATACATCAAGGCCAACCGCATCCGCACGCTCGAGACCACCGGCGTGGCGCTGGTGGACGAAGGCATACGCCCCGAATTCGTGGGCATCGTGAACTATGCCATCATAGGCCTCATTCAGCTCGAGCTTGGGCCTGTCGACGAGGTGGAGGGTTGCATGACCAACGACGAGGCGCTGGCTGCCTACGATCGTCAGGCCGAAGCCGCCCTCCAGCTCATGCTGCGCAAGAACCACGACTACGACGAGGCCTGGCGCAGCATGCGCATCAGCAGCTACACCGACCTCATACTGATGAAAATCTTCCGCACGAAGCAGATTGAGGGCCAGGGCGGACGCACGCTCGTTTCAGAGGGCATCGACGCCAACTATATGGACATGATGAACTACGCAGTCTTCGGACTGATAAAACTGACGTTCGGTGACGACGACCAGCCGCAATAGGCTCCTCTGGCTGACGGCCAACCTGTGCCGCTTCCTGCTGGCCTTCACCTTCCTCTTCTCCGGATTTGTGAAGCTGAACGACCCTCGCGGCACGCAATACAAGATTGAGGACTATGCCAGTGCCTTCGGTGCTGCAGCGGCAGTGCCGGCCCCCGTGCCCCTCGTGCTGGCCGTGGCGATGGCCATGCTGGAGTTTTGTCTGGGCGTGTGGCTGTTCTTCGGCATCAACCGCCGTCGCTCGGTGGTGATAGCCCTGCTGCTGATGCTCGTCTTCACCCCGCTCACGCTCTATCTGGCCCTGGCCAACCCCGTGCAGGACTGCGGCTGCTTCGGCGACGCGCTGGTGCTCACCAACTGGCAGACGTTCTGGAAAAACGTCGTCCTGCTGACAGCCACGCTCTTCCTCGTGCGCCACGGACGGCTCATCACACGCTTCGTCACGCAGCGCAACCAGTGGCTCGTCACGCTCTATTCGTGGCTCTTCGCCTTCGTCTTCGCCTCGGTATGCCTCCACCGGCTGCCGATAATCGACTTCCGGCCCTACCACATCGGAGCCGACATCCTGCAGAAGATGGGCATGGAGGAGCAGGCGGAATACGAGACCACCTTCATCCTGGAGAAGGACGGAGAGCGGCGCGAGTTCACGCTCGAGGACTATCCCGACTCGACGTGGACGTTCGTCGATTCGCGCACCGTGCGCCGTGGCAGCGGACAGGCGATGCCCGAGATTCACGACTTCTCGGTCACCACGCTCGGCGACGAACAGCAGGACATCACCGAGGAACTGCTTGCCGATACGGCCTACAAGTTCCTCCTCGTCTCGCCCTATCTCGAGCAGGCCGACGACGGCGTGATGGACCGCATAGCCGCCATCCACGACTATTCGCGGGAGCACGGATACCAGTTCCTCTGCCTCACCTCGAGCACGCCCCAGGCCATCGCCCGCTGGCAGGACATCACCGGAGCCGACTATCCCTTCGCCCTCACCGACGCGGTGGCGCTGAAGACCATGGTGCGCTCCAATCCCGGACTGCTCCTGCTCCGTGGCAGCCAGGTGGTCAACAAGTGGCCCCACACGGCGCTCCCGGCCGACGAGGACCTCCTCAAGCCGCTCGAGGCGTCGCCCCTGGCACACCCCGCGCCCCGCAGCTCGGCCCACCGACTCTTGCGCACCGTGCTCTGGTATCTGCTCCCGCTGCTGCTCTGGACGCTGGCCGACCGCCTCTGGGTGGCACTGAAACTGAGAAAGCTACACAAATTTCAAAATACTAACTCAAAAACAAAGGAAACAAAATGAGAAAGAAGATTGTCGCAGGAAACTGGAAAATGAACAAGACCCTGCAGGAGGGCATCGCCCTGGCCACCGAACTGAAGGAAATCCTCTCGGCCGAGAAACCCCGTTGCGAGGTCATCATCGGCACTCCCTTCATCCACCTTGCCACGCTCAGCGAGCTCACACGCGACAGCGTCATCGCCGTCAGCGCCGAGAACTGTGCCGACAAGGCCAGCGGAGCCTACACCGGCGAGGTGAGCGCCGCCATGGTGAAGAGCACCGGGGCCGAGTATGTCATCCTGGGCCACAGCGAGCGCCGCGAGTATTACCACGAGACACCCGAGATACTGAAGGCCAAGGTAGACCTGGCACTGGAGAACGGACTGAAGGTCATCTTCTGCATCGGCGAGAGCCTGGAGCAGCGCGAGGCCAATCAGCAGGAGGCCGTCTGCAAGGC
>CAMJRQ010000183.1 GCA_946408305.1 uncultured Prevotellaceae bacterium | reverse complement strand
TTCGAACTGGTCCAGGCAGAGGCGCCCCTCGTCGGTGATGGGGACGACGCGCAGCCGGATGCCGCGCCGCTGCTGCAAGAGCTGCCAGGGCACGATGTTCGAGTGGTGCTCCATCTGGGTGAGAATCACCTCGTCGCCCTCCTTCATGAAGGCTTCGCCGAAGCTGCTGGCCACCAGGTTGATGCTCTCGGTGGTGCCGCGGGTGAAGACGATTTCGCTCGTGGAGCGGGCGTTGATGAAGCGGCGCACCGTCTCGCGCCCGGCCTCCTGGAGGTCGGTGGCCTGCTGCGAGAGGAAGTGGACCCCGCGGTGGACGTTGGCATTCACGTTGTAATACTCCTCCGTCATGGCCTCGACCACCTGGCGCGGCTTCTGCGTGGTGGCGGCGTTGTCGAGATAGACGAGGGGGTACTTGTCGTAAATCCGGCGGCCCAGTATGGGGAAATCTTTTCTTAGTTCAGAGTCCATAGTGCAAAGTCCATAGTCCATAGTGCAAAGTGCATAGTTCAGCGGGCACAGTTGGCCTCGGTGCGGCAGCCGGCGCACTGGCCCAGCTCGCCGCGGAAACGTTTCTCGGTGAGGTGGTGAAGGCGGTCGCGCAGGGCTTCGAGGCGGATGCTGTCGATGACTTCGCCCACGAAGGCGAACTTCAGCAGCAGGCGGGCCTCGTCCTCGGGGATGCCGCGCTGGCGCATGTAGAAGAGGGCTGCGTCGTTGAGCTGGCCCACCGTGCTGCCGTGGCTGCACTTGACGTCGTCGGCATAAATCTCGAGCATGGGCTGGGTGTACATGCGGGCCGAGGACGTGGCACAGAGGTTGGCGTTCGTCTCGCGCGACGAGGTCTTCTGCGCTCCCTCGCGCACCAGCACCCGTCCGGCAAAGGCACCCACGGCATGGTCGTCGAGGACGTACTTATAGAGCTCCGTGCTCTGGCACGAGGGGGCACGGTGGTCGATGAGCGTGTTGTTGTCCACATGCTGGTTGCCGTCGGCCACCACGGTACCGTAGAGGTTGGCCTCGCTGCCGGAGCCGGAGAGAGTGAGGTCGGTGCGGTTGCGCGTGAGTCCGCCGCTCAGCGTGATGCTGGCTATGGTGGAGGTGCTGCCGGCCTGCTGGTCGACGTAGAGGTTGCTGAAACGACGATTGGCCGAGTGGGTCTCCTCCAGCTCGTAGAGCTCGAACGAAGCCCGCTCGCCCACGTAGACCTCGGCCACCTGGGTGGTGAGGAAGGCATGGTCGTCCATGGCATGGTCGCAGACGAGCAGCTGCAGCTGGGCTCCCTCCTCCAGGACGACGAGCACGCGGCGGTTGGCCATGAGCGGCACGTCGGCCCGCAGGATGTTCACCACCTGGAGAGGCCGCGGCACGACGACGTTGCGCTCCACGCGGATGAAGAGGCCGTCCTGGACCAGCATCGTGTTGAGGGCATTGAGGGCATCTTTCCCCGTGCGGGCCAGCCGGCCGTAGAATGGTTCCACCCACTCGGGATGCTCCGCCGCCACGCGGGAGAGCGAGTCGATGACGATGCCCTCGGGCAGGGCCGGACGATTGCGCACGGGGCCGTCGTAGAACTGGTCGTTCACGGTGAAATAGAGCGAGGTGCTCAGGTTGGGCACGTCGCAGCGGAAAGCCTCGTAGGGGTTCACGGGGAAGGCCACGCGATTGAGGTTGACGCCATAGTCGGGGGCAAAGGCCGCGGCCACGTCGGTATATTTGTATCGCTCCTGCTTCTGCGTGGGGAAGCCCAGCCGGCGGAAGTCGGCCAGAGCCTGCTCGCGCAGCGCATTCAGCGGCTGGGCGGAATGGTGCGAGAGCAGGTCGCGATGGGCCTCGTAGAGGTCGATATACTGTTGTTCGCTCTTCATTCCATCTCGGCCTTTATCCAATCGAAGCCCCGCCGTTCAATCTCGATGGCCAGCTCGGGCCCTCCGGTGCGCACGATGCGTCCGTCGATGAGCACGTGGACCACATCGGGGTGGAGATAGTCCAACAGTCGCTGATAGTGGGTGATGACGATGGCGCTGGTCTGCGGTGTGCGCAGGCGGTTGAAGCCCTCGGCCACGATGCGCAGGGCGTCCACGTCGAGGCCCGAGTCGGTCTCGTCCAGGATGCTCAGCGTGGGCTCCAGCATGGCCATCTGGAAGATTTCGTTGCGCTTCTTCTCTCCGCCGCTGAACCCCTCGTTCACACTGCGGTTGGCCAACTTGCTGTCGAGCTCCACGATTTTGCGTTTCTCGCGCATCAGCTTCAGGAAGTCGCCGGCGGGCAGCGGCTCCAGCCCGTGATACTTGCGCTTGGCGTTGAGCGCAGCACGCATGAAGTTCACCATGCTCACGCCCGGAATCTCCACCGGCTGCTGGAAAGAGAGGAAGATGCCCTCGTGGGCCCGTTCCTCGGGTTTCAGGGCGAGCAGGTCTTTGCCGTTGAAGCGTATCTCGCCCTGCGTCACCTCGTAGGCCGGGTGTCCCACGATGACGTTGCTCAGCGTGCTCTTCCCCGCCCCGTTCTGTCCCATGAGGGCATGCACCTCGCCGTCGCCCACGGTCAGGTTGATGCCCCGCAGTATCTCCTTGCCATTGATGCTGGCATGCAAATCTCGTATTTCAAGCATAATCGGTTATATCCTTTCCGGCTGCAAAGGTACGATTAAGCGAGCAGAAAAGCAAAGTTCGCTTTGATTTTCTCGAGCGGGAGTACCTTCGACGAAAGTCAAAGGTACGGAAAAAGGAGCAGATAAGCAAGGACTTGCTTCGCCATTCTGAACATAGCATGTCCTAGCATGGCCACTTGACGGGAAATCTGCCACCTTGGATACGCAAAGCCATGGCTGGCTGGGGGCTATTCAGCCTAAACTCAATCCGATAATTTCGTCGGAATTACAAGGGAATCTTGATGCAACTTTCCGCTAACAAAATCGTTTCTTACCTGAAATTTTAATATCTTTGCACCAAACTTCAATCGTGACTACGTAAAATAGCATAGAGGTCGTCCTTACATAACAAGAAAAAAACGGTCGGTGAATTACAAAACTCCAAGATGTGGATATGGAGGACTTGTTGACCCCCACCGGAAAATATATTAGTATAGCATGTCAAAAGCAAAACCATTTATCAAGTGGGTCGGCGGGAAAAGCCAACTCATCGAGCAACTGGATAACCAACTCCCGGCTGACTTTGATAATTGGAGGAATGTCACATACATAGAACCTTTTGTGGGTGGTGGTGCGATGCTCTTCTATATGTTGCAGCATTATACCAATATTAAGCACGCTATTATCAACGATATAAATATAGAACTGGCAACTTGTTATCGCACAGTAAGAGATGCTTCAGAACAACTTATAGAATCGTTGAAGGATATTGAAAACACATATCTGGCGCTTGAAAGCGAAGAAGGACGAAAAGATTTCTTCATGACCGTTAGAGACCGATATAACAAGAAACATCTTACCCCAATCGAGAATACAACCTTTTTTTTCTTCTTGAACAGGACTTGTTTTA
>CAMJRQ010000182.1 GCA_946408305.1 uncultured Prevotellaceae bacterium | reverse complement strand
TGCAGGAGGTGGTGGGCGAACAGCACGACACACGCTACTACCCCACCATCAGCGGCGTGGCACGCAGCATCAACTACTACCCCATCGGCGACGAACTGCCCGAGGAGGGTACCGTCAACCTGGCCCTCGGACTGGGCAAATACATTGTCGACGGCGGACAAAGCTTGCGTGTCTGTCCGGCCCACCCCCATCAGGTGCTCCAGATGAGTGAGATGGACATGGCGCTGCGCGAGACTCAAACCCACTTTCTGGCCCTCGAACTGAACCAGGAGGCTTCGCAGGAGAGCAACTTCAGCGTGGACGACGGATTCAACCTGCGCCGATGGCCCGTGCGCGAGGCCGAGCAAGACGGCACCCTGCAATGGATCTGCAGCACCTACGACCCGCAGGACCAGACCATCTACGACGGTTTCTACGAGGGTCACAACCGCAAGATAATCTCCTTCTCGGGTGTGCTGCAGCACGGTGTCTTCCCGCTGCCCGAGCTGATGCAGAAGGTGCTCCGCTATGGCGCCGACGAGATGAAGCGGCCCGTGGAGATAGAGTTCGCCGTCAACCTGCGTCCCGACCGCACCGGCGAGTTCTACCTGCTGCAGATACGCCCCATGGTGGACAACCGCATGGAGCTCAACGAAGACCTCTCGGCCATCCCCGACGACGACTGCCTGCTGCGCTCCCACAGCGCCATCGGCCACGGCATTTTCAACGACATCCAGGACGTCGTCTACGTCAAGACCGAGGGCTACAGCCCCAGCCAGAACCCTGCCATCGCCGAGGAGATAGAGCGCATCAACCGTCACTTCCTCGACCAGGGCGGAACGACCAACGCCAACGGCGAGAAGACAGGCTCGAGCCCCACCTATCTACTCATCGGCCCCGGCCGCTGGGGCAGCAGCGACCCCTGGCTCGGCATCCCCGTGAAATGGCCCCACATCAGCGCCGCCCAAGTCATCGTCGAGGCAGGGCTCAACTCCTTCCAAGTGGACCCCAGCCAGGGCACCCACTTCTTCCAGAACCTCACCAGCCTGGGCGTCTGCTATCTCACCGTCAACGCCTTCCGCGGCGACGGCGTCTATCGTCAGGAGGTGCTCGATGCCCTGCCCGCCGTCGAGGAGACCCAGTTCGTGCGACACGTCCGTCTTCCCCAACCGCTCCTCATCAAGGTGGACGGCAGCAAGAAGGAAGCCGTGGTGCAGGAAATAGTCCATAGTGCATAGTTACATGAAAGCAGTCATTTTCGACCTCGACGGCACGCTCCTCGACACGCTCGAGGACCTCCATCTGAGCACCAACCACGCCCTGCGGGCCTGCGGCTTCCCCGAGCGCTCGCTCGCCGAGGTGCGCCGTTTCGTGGGCAACGGCATCGGGATGCTCATCCGCCGCGCCGTGCCCGAGGGGACATCAGAGGCCGAGGTGGAGCACTGCCTCGCAGCCTTCCGCAGCCACTACGTCCTCCACTGCCAGGACCACACTCGCCTCTATCCCGGCATCCGTCCGCTCCTCCTTGAGCTGAAGCGCCGCGGCGTGGCCATGGCCATCGTCAGCAACAAGTTGCAGGCGGGCGTCAGCGAACTGGCCCACCGCTTCTTCAGCGACACTATCCAAGTGGCCATCGGCGAGCGCGAGGGCATCGCCCGCAAGCCCGCCCCCGACATGGTTCTCGAAGCCATGCGCCAGCTGCACGTCGGCTCCGAGGATTGCCTCTACGTGGGCGACAGCGACGTAGACCTGGCCACGGCCCGCAATGCCGGCCTGCCCTGCGTGAGCGTGCTCTGGGGCTTTCGCGACCGCGAATTCCTCGCCCGGCACGGTGCCACTACCTTCGCCGCCCGGCCCGACGAGATACTAAAGAGCTTCCCTTTAACCTTATAACCCTTTCTTATGCACATCATCGATTCCATCAACCATTTCCTGTGGACCTACGCCGTCATCCCCATGCTGGTGGGGTGTGCCGTCTATTTCACCTGGCACCTGCGCGGCGTGCAGCTTACCCAACTGGGCGAGATGTTCCGCAACCTCTTCCACAACGTGCGCGGAGCCGACGTGCCCAGCATCCATCGCAAGCACATCTCCTCGTTCCAAGCCTTCGCCGTGAGCCTCTCCAGCCGCGTCGGCACGGGCAACCTGGCCGGTGTGGCCAGCGCCATCTTCGTGGGCGGCCCGGGCGCCGTCTTCTGGATGTGGGTGATGGCCCTCCTGGGAGCCAGCACGGCCTTCATGGAGTCCACGCTGGCCCAGCTCTTCAAGCGCAAGGGCGACGGCACCTTCTATGGCGGCCCGGCCTACTACATGCAGTATGGGCTCCACCGCCGCTGGATGGGCATCCTCTTCGCCGTCTTTATGATCTACGGCTTCGGGCTGGCCAACCAGCTTGTGCAGAGCAACACGCTCTGCGACGCCGTGGCCGACGCCTGCGCCCTCGATTCCCGCTGGGTGGCCACAGCGCTGATGCTGCTCACGCTCCTCATCATCTTCGGCGGCATCCAGCGCATCGCCCGTTTCTCGGCCGTTGTGGTGCCCATCATGGCCACGGGCTACATCCTCATCTCGCTCTACATCCTGCTCGCGAACATCGACCGCCTGCCCGCCATGCTCTCCCTCATCGTCCGGAGCGCCTTCGGGTGGCACCAGGCAGCCGGCGGCGCCCTGGGCATCGCCATCATGCAGGGTGTCAAGCGCGGCCTCTTCAGCAACGAGGCCGGCGAAGGCAGTGCCCCCAACGCCGCAGCCACCGCCTCCATCTCACATCCCGTCAAGCAGGGCCTGCTCCAGAGCCTGGGCGTCTTCACCGACACGCTCGTCATCTGCTCCTGCACGGCCTTCGTCATCCTGCTCAGCGGGCTCTACGACGGCAGCGACGACGGCATCATCCTCACCTCGCGCGCCATGCACCATCATCTGGGTAGCTTCGGCCGCTGGTACCTCACAGCCTCCATCCTGCTCTTTGCCTACAGCACCATCATCGGCAACTATTTCTACGGCGAGTCGAACGTGCGCTTCATCACATCGCGCCCCTGGGTGCTCACGCTCTTCCGCATCGCCAGCGGCGCCGTCGTCCTGGCCGGAGGCTTCATGACGCTGCAGCAGACCTGGAGCTTCGTCGACCTGGCCATGGCACTCATGACCATCCTCAACCTCCTGGCTGTCGTGCTGCTCAGCCGTTACGGCTTCCGGCTTCTGCGCGACTATCTCGAGCAGCGCAGTCAGGGCAAGGACCCCGTCTTCCACCGCAGCCTCTTCCCCGAGGCCGACTGCGAGGCGTGGGACTGAGGCACAACCCCTCTTATCCCTCCCTGCCGACGAAAAAACGGTGTGGCAAGGAGGGCGTTACATCGTGGTGTAATCGTTTTACACCGCGATGTAATCGTTTTACACCACGGTGTAATGAGCCTGTAAAAACGGAGTGGGGGCGACGGAGACGGGGAGGCGGCCGCGGTCAAGGCTTCTCGAAATGGCGCGTGGCCTGCTGGAGATAGTCGGCGGTGCGGCGCAGCTCGTCGGAGTG
>CAMJRQ010000181.1 GCA_946408305.1 uncultured Prevotellaceae bacterium | reverse complement strand
CGTCCGTCTCCGAGGCCGCAAAGGCAAGATTCTGCTCCTGCTCACTGCCCCCGACGCCGAGGACGAGAGCTACGAGCTGACAGCCGACAAGAAAGGCATCCGCATCACGGCACACAGCTATCGCGGCATCGTGAACGGCATTGCCACCCTGCGCCAGCTCCTGCCGCAGGAGATTGAGAGCAGCGCCATCGTGCGCGGAGTAGCGTGGAGCGTGCCGGCCGTCACGGTGCAGGACAAGCCCAACTTCCAATGGCGCGGACTGATGCTCGACCCTGTGCGCCACTTCTATTCGGTGGAGGAGACCAAGCAACTGCTCGACCAGATGGCGCTCTACAAGCTCAACAAGTTCCACTGGCACCTCTCGGACGACCAGGCCTACCGCATCGAGATAAAGCAATACCCCAAGCTGGCCACCGAGGGCGCCTGGCACCCCTTCAACTCGCTCGACCGCAGCAACATGGAGCGCGCCGCCCGCGAGAACAATCCCGACTTCCTGCTCCCCTGGAAATTCATCCGGACGGTCGACGGGCAGGAGCTCTACGGAGGCTCCTACACGCAGGCTGAGGTGGCCGATGTGGTGGCCTACGCCGCCGTGCGCGGCATCGACGTGGTGCCCGAGATAGACATGCCCGGCCACAACCACGCCGCCTGCCAGTGCTACCCCTGGCTCTCCTGCACGCAGAACGGCATCAGCCCCCTCTGCCTGGGCCGCAACACCACCATCGAGTTTGCCGAGAAGGTCTTCGACGAGGTCTTCCGCCTCTTCCCCTATGAATACGTGAGCATCGGCGGCGACGAGGTGAACCGCACCCGCTGGAGCGAATGTAGCGAATGTCAGCGGCGCATCGCCCAAGAGGGGCTCCGCGACGTGAGCGAGCTGCAGGCTTGGTTCACCAAGAAGATGGAAGTCTATTTCAACGCCCACGGCAAGCGCATCCTCGGCTGGGACGAGATTCTGGAGGGCGGACTCTCGAAGACAGCCACCGTCCACTGGTGGCGCGGCGAATACCCCGACGTGGCCCATCGCGCCACGGCCATGGGAAACGAGGTGGTCATCTGCCCCACCACGTACTGCTACTTCGACTACGGCCAGGACGACACCACGCTACGCCGGTTCTACGAGGGCGACATCGTCCCCGCCGACCTCACCCCCGCCCAGCTGCGCCTCGTGAAGGGCATGCAGGCCAACATCTGGGGCGAATGGATTCCCACCGTGGCCCGCATGAACTGGCAGGCCTTCCCCCGCACGCTGGCCCTGGCCGAGAAGGCCTGGACGCCGCGCCCCGAGCAGCAGTGGGACGATTTTCTCGGCCGCCTGCAGAACCACCTCGGCCGCCTCGACGTAATGGGCGTACGCTACCGCCCGCTCCATACCACGCGTCCCTGAGCCTTGCTGACCCCACACATCCCTCGTTACACGAGTCATTACACCACGGCGTAATCGTTTTACACCGTGGTGTAATCGTTTTACATCACGGTGTAACGGACGTGTAAAAGCACCGTTTTTGTTAAATACCCTTAAAAACTCACTCACTACCTTATAAAAAAATAACGCGCGGGCGCGGAATTCAAAAAGAAATTTGTAACTTTGTGGTCGCATGGCATATAACAGCAGAAAACGAAAAAGCCGCCGCATCTGGCCCATCGCGCTGATATTCCTCGTGTTAGGCATCGGAGCAATGGCAACGTTCGACTGGATGTGGGAGCAGACCTCGACCAACGAGGCCTGCATGGCTTGCCACGTCCACGAGAAGGCGGACATGGCCTGGATGCAATCGGTTCACGGAAAGAACAACAAGGCCGGCGTCCCCACCGACTGCGCCGCCTGCCACCTGCCACCGAAGGGCACCTTCCGCCACTTCACGGCCAAGACCCGCATGGGGGTGAAAGACATCTTCTCCTATCTGACAAAGGACAAGGAGGACATCAACTGGGAAGCCAAGCAGGAGCTCTCGCACGCCCAGAAGATTGTGCCCAACGAGAGTTGCAAGCAGTGCCACCAGAACCTCTTCCCGCCCGGCGTGAACGACGAGGCCGTGAAGGCCCACCTCTACTACGAGGAGAACGAGGAGAAGCTGGGTCTGCACTGCATCAGCTGCCATCTCGACGCCGGTCACCACATGCCGGGCTACAAGCACGGCAAGATGGAGGGCCCCGTGGCCGTGGACAACAGCGTGCGCTACGACTCGGCCGCCGTGCTCACCCGCTTCGAGGACTTCACCGAGACCGTGCCCGGAACGGGCGTCTCCCTCTCCATGAAAGCCATCCCGGCCGGCACGTTCACCATCGGCAGTCCCGAGAAGGAAGCCTTCCGCCAGGCGGACGAAGGGCCGCAGCGCCGCGTGAGCCTCAAGGCCTTCTTCATGGCCGAGACCGAGGTGACGTGGGACCAGTACTGGGGCTTCTACAACGAGACCATGTCGGAGGGACGCACCCCGCCCGAGAAGATTTATGCCAACAACCAGCGGCCCGACGTGGACGCCGTCTCGGGGCCCACGCCGCCTTTCGGCTATCCCGACCAGGGCTGGGGCATGGGCACTCGCCCGGCCATCACCATGACCCACTACGCCGCCGAGACCTTCTGCCAGTGGCTTTCGCTCAAGACCGGCAAGCACTACCGCCTCCCCAGCGAAGCCGAATGGGAATATGCCGCCCGCGGCGGCACCGAGACGCCCTACTTCTTCGAGGGCGCTCCCAAGAAGTTCTCGAACGAAGGTTTCTGGCGCCGCTTCTTCGCGGCCGACACCGTGGGCATCAACCGCTACATCGTCTATCAGAACAACAGCATGGGCAAGACGCAGGAACCCGCCCGCGTCAGCGCCAACCCCTTCGGACTGAAGAACATGCTGGGCAACGTCATGGAATACTGCGCCGACCGCTACTGCCCCACGGCCTACGAGAAGTGGGCCGACGGACAGGAGAACCCCCTCTGCACCGAGGGTGAGGAATGGGTGGTGCGCGGCGGATACTACGACACCGACGCCGCCCAGCTGCGATGCGCCACCCGCGGCCACACCGAGCACGACGCATGGCTGCGCACCGACCCCCAGAACCCCAAGAGCATCTGGTGGTACTCCGACATCAAGGGCATCGGCTTCCGCGTCGTCTGCGAAGTGCCCGACAGCCTGCTGAACCGCTGAAAAAAGTAAACTCAAAAACATAACCATCTTAAAATCAAAACATCAATGGCAAAGAAAGACATTAGCAGAAGAGACTTCTTCTCGTACTCCGCCATGCTGGGTGCCGGCACACTGGCCGGAGCCTCGCTACTGGCTTCGTGTGGTGAAAAGAAAGAGAAACTCACCCCCCTTCGCCAGCCCGGCGAATATTACGTACCCGAACTGCCCGACAAGGCCATCGAGGGCCGCGAGCTGAAGGCCGGACTGGTGGGCTGCGGCGGTCGCGGAGCCGGTGCCGTGCGCAACCTGCTCGAAGCAGCCGACGGCATCAAGGTGGTGGCCCTGGGCGACACCTTCCAGGACCGTCTCGACGGCGTGAAGAACATGCTGAAGAACGACTACCAGCAGGAGGTGGCCGACGA
>CAMJRQ010000180.1 GCA_946408305.1 uncultured Prevotellaceae bacterium | reverse complement strand
GCGTGCAGATGAACCGCAAGTTCCTTGTCTCGGTGGCCGACGAACTGGGAATTCCCGAGGCGCGGGAGAAGATCATGTCGGTGTCGATGGCCCGCCAGCTGCCCCAGGTGATGCCACCAGCCTTTTTTCAGCGCATCCAGGCCCTGTGCCTCGCACATTGCCGAACCGTTTTCCCCACCGGGGAACTTGAAATACTCTTGCTATGCGACACATCACAATGACACTTCTCCTGCTCGGCCTGCCGCTGCTCGTCGTGCTGAATCTGGTCACGGGCTCCGTAGGCATCCCGCTGCAGGACGTCCTCGACATTCTGCTCGGTCGGGGAACGCCCGACGAGGTCTATGCCCGCATCGTGCTGCAGACACGGCTACCACAGGCTCTCACGGCCGCAGCCTGCGGCGCGGCACTCTCGGTGGCGGGACTGCAGATGCAGGTGCTCTTCCGCAACCCGCTGGCCGGCCCTTCCGTGCTGGGCGTGAGCAGCGCAGCCAGTCTGGGCGTGGCCTTCGTCCTCCTGCTCAGCGGCAGCGTGGGTTTCCCGTTGCTGTCGCATTTCGGCGTGTGGGGCAATGCCGCCCTGACGCTCTCGGCCATCGGCGGCTCGCTGGTGGCCATGATGCTCATTCTGTGGCTCTCGTCACGAGTGAAGAGCAATGCCACGTTACTCATCGTCGGCGTGCTGATGGGCTACATCGCCACGGCCATCATCGGCATTCTGAAGTATTTCTCGACCGAGGAGGACATCCATTCCTTCGTCGTCTGGGGACTGGGGTCGTTCTCGCGAGTGAGCGGAGGCCAGGTGGGCGTCTTCGTGGGCTTGGTGACCGCCCTGCTACCCTTAGCCCTGCTTCTGGCCAAACCGCTGAACACGCTCCTGCTGGGCGAGCGTTATGCCGCCAATCTGGGGCTGAATGTGAGCCAGGCACGCCGCAGGGTCATCCTCTCGGCAGGCACGCTCACAGCCGTGGCCACAGCCTATTGCGGACCGGTGATGTTTCTGGGCCTGGCTGTCCCGCACATCGCTCGCGGGCTGTTCCGCACCCCTGACCATCGTATCCTGCTCCCTGCCACCCTGCTGTGCGGAGCCTCGCTGGCCCTGCTCTGCAATTTCATCGCCCGCGCCCCGTGGTTCCAAGGCACGCTGCCCATCAATTCGGTCACGGCACTCATCGGAGCCCCCGTGGCGCTTTGGATTATCTTAAAACGACAAACGGACAACCGACTATAAACTATGGACTGTAGAATAATTTTGATTACAGGCGGGCAGCGCTCGGGCAAGAGCAGTTTTGCCGAGCGTCTGGCGCTGAGCCTCTCGCCGAGGCCCGTCTACATGGCCACGGCCCACGTATGGGACGAAGAATTCAGGGAGCGCGTCAGACGGCATCAGGAGCGACGCGGGCCCGAATGGACCACCATCGAGGAGGAGCTCCACTTGAGCAGCCACGACGTGACGGGCCGCGTGGTGCTGGTGGACTGTCTGACACTCTGGGCCACCAATTTCATCACAAGGGCGGAAAGCGCTCAGGAAGCGTTGCCCGACGTGGACCGCGTCCTGCAAGAAATGAAGGACGAGTTTCGCCGGTTCACGTCGCAACAGGCCGTTTTTCTCTTCGTGACGAACGAAATAGGTTCGGGCGGCACCAGCGAGAACGCCTTGCAACGACGGTTCACCGACCTGATGGGTTGGTTCAACCAATACGTGGCTGCCGCTGCCGACGAGGTATATTTAATGGTTTCGGGAATTAACGTGAAGATAAAATGATACCACACACAGACAAACGATTGGCCGGGCGCATCCGGGAACGGATAGACAACCTGAACAAGCCGAAGGGGTCGTTGGGACGGCTCGAGACGCTGGCCCTGCAGGTGGCGCTCATCCAGGAGACGCTCTCGCCCCGCCTGACGCATCCCTGCCACATCCTTTTCGGGGCCGACCACGGCATCGAGCACGAAGGCGTCTCGGCTTCGCCCCGCGAGGTGACTTGGCAACAAATGCTCAACTATGACCGCGGCGGAGGCGGAGTGAACGTCTTCTGCCGCCAGCACGGATTCAACTTGCGCGTGGTGGATGTGGGAGTCGACTACGACTTCGACCCTCATGCCGCGCCGAGCATCATCGGCCGCAAGATTGCCCACGGCACGGCCAACTTCCTCCATCAGCCAGCCATGACCGAGGAGCAGCTGCAAATGGCCATGAGCGTGGGTGCCGAGCAGGTGGAGACGTGTCGGGCAGAAGGCTCCAACATCGTGAGCTTCGGCGAGATGGGCGTGGGCAACACGTCGGCGAGCAGTGTGCTGATGCATCTCATTCAGCACGTTCCGCTGGCCGACTGCGTGGGCGCTGGCAGCGGTCTCTCGGCCGAAGGAGTGGCTCACAAGATGGACATCCTGCTTCGCGCCGTCGAAAACTTCCGCCGCGCGTGTCCCGGTCAGTGCGATGCCCGGAAGCTCCTGCAATGGTTTGGCGGATTCGAGATGGCCGCGGCCGTGGGTGGGATGTTGCGGGCTGCCGAGTCGAGGATGATTGTGCTGGTGGATGGCTTCATCATGACGGCGTGCATGATGGTGGCCCGCCAGATGGAACCGGCGGTGACGGACTATGCTATCTTCTGCCATCAGGGCGACGAACGGGGCCACCGGATTATGCTCGAGGGTCTGGGAGCCCAGCCGTTGCTCTCGCTGGGAATGCGGCTGGGCGAAGGCACGGGGGCTTTGTGCGCCTTCCCGATTGTCGACTCGGCCGTCAGGATGTTAAACGAAATGGACACCTTCAGCCATGCCCGCATTACGAAGTATTTTTAGGCGTCTCTGCGCCGCCCTGTCGTTCTTTACCCGCCTGCCCTTCTGGCGGCTGGTGAGGGCCGAGCGTCGGGACTACGAACGAGTGGTGCCCCTGTGGCCCCTGGCGGGCTGGCTGACGGGCGGCCTGGTGGTTATCCTCTGCTGGGCAGGCATGGCGGCTGGACTTCCGGCTCGACTGAGCGTGCTGCTGGCCGTGGCGGGGCGACTGTTGCTGACCGGTGGTCTCCACGAAGACGGGCTGGCCGACTTCTTCGACGGCTTCGGCGGTGGACGCGACCGCGAGCAGACGTTGCGCATCATGAAGGATTCGCGCATCGGCACCTACGGCGTGCTGGCCCTGCTCCTTTATGTCCTGTTGCTTTGCGAGACGATGACGGGCCTCGTCTCGCACGGTGTCTCGCCACTCCTTTTCTGGGCAGCCGATGCGTTTGCGAAATGTCTGGCCTCGACGCTCATCCGCTTCCTGCCTTATGCCCGGGGGGAGAGCGAAGCCAAGAACGGCCTGGTCTATGCCTCGGTTTCGGGGGCAGAATGGGCTGTTTGCGCCGTGGCGGGAGTGCTGCCCCTGTTGCTGCTCATGCTGGTTTCCCCAATCATTGCACCAGGCTGGATGATGTTCCCGGCCGGACTGAGCTTAATCTTGCTCGGGGGGCTCGTGAATCTGATGCGTCGCCGCATCGGGGGCTACACCGGCGACTGCTGCGGAGCCACCTTCCTCATGTTGGAACTTGCCTTCCTGCTCGGTTTGCTCATAATTCAATCAATT
>CAMJRQ010000179.1 GCA_946408305.1 uncultured Prevotellaceae bacterium | reverse complement strand
GCCCGGAAGGGACGTGTAAGGAAGCCTACGATAATCAGAAACGGATAAAGACAGGAACATGTTCTTCACAATCATCGGATTGAACGACAGCCGGCAGCAATGGTTTCCGCCCGAGGTGGCGCAGGCAATTGCCCAGGGCAAGCGTTTCTCGGGCGGCAAGCGCCATCGCGAGATTGTGGCCCCTCTACTGCCGCCGGGGATCGAATGGATAGACATCACGGTGCCGCTCGAGGACTGCTTCTCGCAATACGAACGGGGGGAGGGCCCTGTGGTGGTCTTCGCCTCGGGCGACCCACTCTTCTACGGCATCGCCTCCACGCTGCAGCGTCGCTTCCCAGGGGCTCAGATGCGAATCCACCCCACGTTCCACTCGCTCCAGCTGCTGGCCCATCGCATGTTGCTTCCCTACGCGGGAATGCGCTGTGTCTCGCTCACGGGGCGTCCTTGGGACGAGCTCGACGAGTCGCTCATCGAGGGTTGCACCATTATTGGCTGTCTGACTGACCGGAAGAAGGGGCCCCACGAGATTGCCCGGCGAATGAGGAACTACGGCTACACAAACTACGAAATGACCGTGGGCGAAAGGTTGGGGAACGACGAAGCCGAGCGTGTATCTCCCTACGAGGAGACTGCCCTATATGCCGCGCCAAATTGTGTCATCCTGCGGCAGACCTCGGCACGGCAGCGCCCATTCGGAGTACCCGACGCAGAGTTTGTCACGCTGCCCGGCCGTCCCTCGATGATTACAAAGACGGGCATCCGCCTGCTCAGCCTCTCGCTGCTCGACCTCCGCTCCTGCCGTCATTTCTGGGACATCGGGTTCTGCACGGGTTCGGTGAGCATCGAGGCACGGCTGCAGTTTCCCCATCTCGGCGTGACGGCTTTCGAGGTGCGTCCCGAATGCGAAGAACTGCTGACCCTCAACAGCCGTCGCCACGGTGCCCCGGGCATACAAGCCGTCATGGGCGACTTCCTCGAAGCCGACCTTGCGGACTATCCCTCGCCCGACGCTGCGTTCATCGGGGGCCATGGCGGACGCCTGGCCGACGTCGTCGGCCGCCTCTCGTCGGTGATGCCGCGGGGCGGACTAATCGTGTTCAACTCGGTCAGCGAGGCCAGCCGCAAGCTCTTTCTGGAGAGCCTGGCTCCGGCCGGTTTTGCCTTCGAGAGCCAAACGCGGGTGGCGATAGACGAGCACAACCCCATACACATTATGAAAGCCATCAAGACATTATGATACACTTTGAGACAATCAACGAGGCCGGCGACCGGCTGGTGGAGCGCATCAAGCGCGAGGGACTTCGCGTGGAGGGCGAAGCCATCGTCTTTGTCGGCGCGCTGGGAATCTGCGTGCGCCGGCTGCAGGGCCTCGTCCACGACAAGCACTCGGACCCGGCCGTGGTCTGCATCGACAGCAGCGGGCGATGGGTGATTTCCGTGCTGAGCGGGCATCTGGGCGGAGCCAACGAGCTGGCCCGACAGATAGCGCGGATGCTGGGAGCACAGGCCATCGTCACCACGCAGAGCGACAACCAGGGCCTGTGGGCACTCGACCTATTGGCCGAACAGAATGGCTGGACAAAGGGGCGCATCTCGCACGAGGAGATGAACCGCGCCATTGCCACCTTCGTGAACCGACGGCCGACCGCTCTGGTCGTAGAATGTGACGACAAAGGGGCGCGCCGCATGATCGCCTCTCGCCCCGCCCATGTGAGCGTCTTCCGCAACATCGGGGAATACCAGCGACGCGCCCCTGAACAGGAGTTCGAACTGCTCCTCATCGTCTCGCCTCATCTGCACACGCCAGCCGACACCACACCAACGCTCCGCTTCTTCCCCCGCACGCTCCATCTGGGCGTGGGATGCCAGAAAGAGGCCCCCGAGGAGATTGCCCCCCGGTTGCTCGACGAAATCCGAGCTTTGGGCTTCGTTCCCGAGAGCATCGCCACCCTTTCCAGCATCGAACTTAAACGCGACGAGCCGCTGATGGCTGCCCTTGTCCGCGCCTTGCCGCAGGCCCGGCTCGAAATATTCCGCTCCGAGGAACTGGCCCAGATACCCGTCCCCCACCCCAGCCAAAAGGTTTTCCAAGCAACAGGCAGCTATGGGGTGGCCGAGGCTGCCGCCCTGGCATGCTGTCGGCAAGGTCGCCTCGTGGTGGAGAAGCAGAAGGGCTGCCTCGCCCTGGGCGAAAGGACATGGCACTACACATTTGCCCTCGCAGAGAAAGACCCCACCCAGGGGCACATCGAAATTGTCGGGGCCGGTCCGGGCGACCCGGAACTGGTCAGCGTGCGCGGCCGCCGTTTCCTCGAGCAGGCCGACCTCATCCTCTATGCCGGCAGTCTGGTGCCGCGAGAGCTCACGGCCTGCGCCAAGGAGGGAGCCGTGGTGCGCAACAGTGCCACGATGAATCTGGAGGAGCAGTTCGCACTGATGAAAGAGTTCTACGACCGCGGAGCCCTCATCGTGCGGCTCCACACGGGCGACCCAAGCCTCTACGGAGCCATCCAGGAGCAGATGGCTCTCTTCGACCGCCACGGCATGAACTACCACATCACGCCGGGCATCAGCAGTTTCTTGGCTGCCGCAGCCGAACTCCGCTGCCAATACACCATACCCGAACGCTGCCAGACAGTCATCCTGACGCGCGGCGAGGGACACACCGCAGTGCCTCAGCGCGAACGGCTACGCAGCCTGGCGGCCCACGGATCCACGATGTGCATCTTCCTTTCCGCCTCGCTTGCCTCGGAAGTGCAGGGCGAGCTGCTGGCCGGCGGTCTCTCGCCCAAAACACCCGTGGCCGTCTGCCATCGCCTCACCTGGCCCGACCAGAAAATCTTCCGCGGCCAGCTCCGCGACCTCGCCTCGCTCATCACCGACAACCATCTGACGCTCACCACGATGATTGTGGTGGGCGAGGCCATCGACAACCGAGAAGGCCTAAGCCGCCTCTACGACAGCCACTTCACCCACCTCTTCCGACAGGGAAAGACAAGCAGCGAACCGTCATGATTCTGATATTCGGAGGCACCACCGAGGGGCGTCTGGCAGCTGCAGTCTGCGACGAGGCGGGCAAGACGTTCTACTATTCGACGAAGAGCGAGCTTCAGCACGTTGAGATGCATCATGGCGTGCGGCTCGCGGGAGCCCTGTCGGCCGAGGACATCCGTCGGCTCGCTGCCGAAAAGGGCATCCGCTGCATCGTCGACGCTGCCCACCCCTTTGCCCTCGGCCTCCATCAGACGATAGCGCAGAGCGGACTTCCCGTCGTTCGGCTGCAACGCTCCCTGGGCGAACTGCCAGAGGGCGCAGTCGTGTGCCGCAACATGCCCGAGGCGCTCCAGTCCCTGATGCGGCAACCGGCCCACCGATTGCTGGCCCTGACGGGCGTAAACAGCATCGGGCCGCTGAAACCCTACTGGAGCCTCCACCCGACCCTCTTCCGCATCCTGCCTCGCACCGAGAGCAGGGCTGTGGCCCGCCGGGAAGGTTTCCCCGAAGCGAATCTTGTGTTCTACAATGCCGAAGCCGCTCTGCCCACCGTCGAAGTCGAGATGAGAATGATGGAGCAAACACAATG
>CAMJRQ010000178.1 GCA_946408305.1 uncultured Prevotellaceae bacterium | reverse complement strand
GGCCAGTGCCGTCTTACTCCAGTTCGTCCAGAAGCGGCCCTCCTTCTTGGGATGGCGCACCCAGGGCTCGCCGGCTCCCACGAACGGCAGGTTTAGTTCCAGCCCCACTCCCTCGCGGTTCAGTCCGCGCACGAAGGCGTCGGGGTCGTTGTGGTAGGCATCGTCGATGAGGCGGCTCACTCCGATGTTCGAACTGTATTCCAGCACCTGCGTGACCGTCAGTTCGCCGTATCCGCCACGGTGCCAGTTGTGGTCTTTCATGTTGCTGCCGTGCATGCGATAGACGCCGCTGCCCGTGTCCACTCGCGTGTTCTTCGTAATCTTCCCGTCCTCCAGGGCCACCATGATGCTGGCCGTCTTGAACGTGGAGCCCGGCTCCATCAGGTCGCTCACGGCGTTGTTCTTCATCTCGTAGTACTTGCCGTCGCCGGCGCGGGTGAGGTTGGCAATGGCTTTCACGTCGCCCGTCTTCACCTCCATGACCACGGCAATGCCCAGTTCGCCGTTCACGTCCTTCTCCATCAGCTTGTTGCGCAGCGAGCGTTCCACCACGTCCTGCAGGTCGATGTCGATGGTCGTCTGCAGGTCGTGTCCGTCCACGGGTTGCAGGTCTACGTAGGTATGCCATCCTCCGCGCAGTTTCGTGCGGTGGCTGCTGCCCGGCGTGCCGCGCAGGATGCTGTCGAAGCTCAGTTCGAGTCCGCACTTGGCGCGGTCCGAGTCGCGATAGAGGTCGCCCAGCGTGCGCGAGGCCAGCGAGCCGTAGGGCTTGTGGCGCTGCAGGATTTCCTCCACGTGGAAGCCGCTCTTGAGCGACGACTCCCTCAGCATGGGCAGTTTCAGGCATTCGCGATACTGAATGTAGCTGGCGTAGCCCGGATAGATGCGGTAGGCCCATCGGCCGCGCTTCTTTCCGTCGATGAGCCGGCGGCGGAACCACTGGGCGTCGTGTTCGGGGAAGATTTGCGCCAGGCCGGCGGAGATGCTGTCCAGCTTGGCCCAGAACATCGTGTCGCGCCATTGCTCGGTGCGAGCCTTCGAGGCGCTGTCGGGGTCGGCCACGCGGAAGTCCATGAGCAGGCGGTACTTGGGCAGTGTGCCCACCAGTATCTGGCCGTCGCAGCCCAGCAGGTTGCCGCGGGCGGCCGGCACGGGAATGTTCGACTTCGTGAAGCGTTTGCTCACCTCGGCCCAGTATTCGCTGCGCGGGGGGAGCATCGTACGCAGAGCTGTTCCCAGAATGAACAGACCTACCAGGCCCATTATGGCGATAATGGCCTTGTAGCGACCGATGGAGTTGTTCTTGTCGGGTTTCATGCGTACACTATTTATTTACGAGTATGTAAGGCGCCGTCTTGCCGGGCAGTAGGGTGCTGTCGCCGTTCTCGCGCAGTTTGTCCATGACGTTGGTCTGGCGTGTGCGGAAGGTCAGTTCGCTGCTGCGCGTGATGCTGCGGTATTTCCAGTCGAGCAGTTCCTTGCGCAGGCGGTCTTCCTCGAGCATCTCCTGCTGTGCCTGGTAGCGGTTGGTGATGTAGACGATGACGCCCGCCACGATGAGGCAGATGACTCCGATTTGCTCGCGGAACCATTTGCCGTCGATGCTCAGCATGCGTAGCAGGTCCTTCAGCTGGCCGATCTCGGGCCGCCGCTCCTCGTCCTCGCTCAGCAGCGACGAGAAGAGCTTGCTGCGGTTGCTCTCCTGCAGCGTCTTTTCGTCTTCGGGCGTATGTTTGTCTTTTTGGCTCATTCGTTTTCTTTTTCAGCGATTCTAAGTTTTGCCGAGCGGCTGCGGGGGTTTCTCTCTTGTTCTTCGGCCGTGGGGGTGACCACGTTGGGCCCGATGCTTCGGAGCGGCGAGGGCAGGCTGCCGTAGATGTCCTCCTGGCGGTGTCCCTCGGCGTTGCCCGTGCGGATGACGTTCTTCACGATGCGGTCCTCGAGCGAGTGGTAGGTGATGACGACCAGCCTTCCGCCCGGTCGCAGCAGCTCGGTGGCTGCGTGGAGCATCTGCCTGAGGGCTTCCATCTCGCCGTTCACCTCGATGCGCAGGGCCTGAAAGACGCGGGCCAGGTCCTTCTTCTCGCGGTCGTAGCGCAGCACGGGCCGCAGCACTTCGGCCAGCTCGCCCGTCGTCTCGATGGGTTTCTGGGCGCGGCTCTTCACCAGCAGCGCGGCTATACGGCGACTCTCGCGC
The DNA here is from genome assembly GCA_946408305.1 of uncultured Prevotellaceae bacterium. Next base: position 1,401 of record CAMJRQ010000178.1, on the reverse strand, counting down.
AGCTCGCCGTAGAGGTAGAGAATGTCGGCCAGCTGCCGCTCGTCGTATTCGGCCAGCACCTGGCGTGCCGTCCGTCCGGCGCGGCGGTTCATGCGCATGTCGAGCGGCGCGTCGTAGCGGAAGCTGAATCCGCGTTCGCCCTCGTCCAGGTGGTGACTGCTCACGCCCAGGTCGGCCAGAATGCCGTCGAGCCCGTCCACTTCGTAGTATTGCATCCAGTTGCGGAGGAAGCGGAAGTTGCTCCTGACGAACGTGAACCGCTCGTCGCTGAGGGCCTGGCGCATGGCGTCCTCGTCCTGGTCGAAGCCGTAGAGGTGGCCCTCGGGCGAGAGTCGCTTCAGTATTTCCTGGCTGTGCCCGCCACCGCCGTAGGTCAGGTCTGCGTAGATTCCTTCCGGCTTTATCTGCAGACCCTCCATGCACTCCTGCAGGAGGACGGGGACGTGGTACAGTTCACAGTTCATAGTCCTTGGTCCATAGTTCAGAGGCCGGAACCTCCCCTTTCGCCTCCTTGCGAGGGGGCGGGATTCATCATAGCCTCCAGGTTGTCGGCCAGTGTGTCGGGCTCGCTGAGCAGGGCTTCAGCCGCCTGGCGGTCCCACACCTCGATGGTGTTGTCCACGCCGATGAAGCGCACGTCGCTGCGAATGCCCACTTCCTCCATGTAGCGCCGGGGGATGAGCATGCGGCCACCGCTGTCCAGCGTGATGGCCTCGGCTCCGGCCACAAAACGGCGCAGCGCGTCGCGGCCCTGGCGGTCGAACATGTTGGTGCGGGCCGTGATGGCGTCCACCTGGGCATTCCACACCTCCTGCGGATAGAGCACCAGACAGCGTTGGAAGACGTCGCGCCGCAGGATGAGTCCCTGCGAGTCCTCGCGCTGCAGTATCTTGCGGAAACTGCTCGGCACGAACACGCGGCCTTTCTCGTCCACCTTGGCGTCAATGTTGCCTGTAAATCGCATCGTTTTTTTACTTTTTTATTCTTTCTGCGCACAAATTTATGAAATTCCCCACAATTCCCCACAACTTTTTCAAACTTTTTTTCTTCCGCCCCCAAAATTCCTTCTCAAGACCTTTTTTGCCCTCGCATCCCCCACCCGCGGGTTTTCTCGATGAAATGGGCAATTTTTGAAGAATTCCGCCGAAAAAATGGGCAAAAATTGAAAATCTCGAAATCTTTCTTTGTCGGTGGGGAATTTTTCCGTACTTTTGCGGAGAAAACCTTTTTGACGATGAAAACGAAGTTCTTTTTGTTGGGATTTTCACTCCTCTTCCTCGCCCTCGGCGTGGAGGCTCGAAAGAAGGAGAAACGCTCGGTGGTGCGCATCGAGACTTCCGAGGGTGTCATCCGCGTGGCGCTCTCCGACGACACGCCGCTCCATCGCGACAATTTCCTGCG
>CAMJRQ010000177.1 GCA_946408305.1 uncultured Prevotellaceae bacterium | reverse complement strand
GACCAGGAACTGATGCATGGCGGCGGTGGCGAGGAGGTGAACCACCACGGCATGCCCCGCTTCGCCCAGGCCTCGTTCGACGCCGCCTATCCCTTCGGGCAGGTGAACCTCTCCGACACCGAGGTGCCGCTCAAGGTGCGCATCAAAGGCTTCAACCCCCTGGTGCCCGGCTGCGCCGATGACAGCAGTCTGCCCGTGGCGGTGCTGTCCTACGAGGTGACAAATACGGGCGGACGGCCGATGGACGTGGCGGTCTGTGGCACGATGCGCAACTTCATCGGGCGCGACGGTCACAACGGTATGGCCGGTGCCAAGCAGAACCGCAACCAGTTCCGCGAGACCGATGGCTTCAAGGGCATCTACTTCTATTCCGAGGGAGTGGACCGCGAGGACCCCGCCTGGGGCACCATGGCGCTGACCACCTACGACGAGGGGCAGATAAGTCACCGCACCTGCTCGCGACCCAATACCTGGCACAACGCGCTGCTGAACTTCTGGGACGACTTCAGTGCCGACGGAGAGCTCACCGAGCGCGAATGGCCCCTGGAGAACGACCCCATGGCCTCGCTGGCTGTGAAGCGGCGCATCGCACCGGGCAAGACCGAGACGTTTGTATTCTTCCTGACATGGAACTTCCCCAACCGCAAGGCCTGGTCGCAAACCGTGGTGGGCAACTACTATAGCACGCTCTATGCCGACGCCTGGGACGCCGCCCAGAAGATTCTGCCTCAGATTCCCCGGCTCGAGGAACAGACACTGCGCTTCGTCCGGACGTTCCTCAGCTCCTCGCTGCCCGAGGTGGTCAAGGAGGCAGCCCTCTTCAACCTCTCCACCCTGCGCTCGCAGACCGTCTTCCGGCTGCCCAGCGGACACATGATGGGCTGGGAGGGCGTCTGGAACCACTCCGGCTCGTGCAAGGGTTCGTGCACCCACGTCTGGAACTACGAGGTGGCCACCCCCTTCCTCTTCGGCGAACTGGCCCGCACGATGCGCGACGTGGAGTTTAACTATGCCACCGACGAAACGGGCAAGATGCACTTCCGTGCCAACCTGCCGCTCTCCGAGGCCACCACCTACGGCAACGCCGCTGCCGACGGCCAGATGGGCTGCATCATGAAGATGTATCGCGAATGGCAACTCTCGGGCGACCAGCAGTTCCTTGCCGACTACTGGCCCCAGGTGAAGAAGGCGCTCGCCTACGCCTGGGCCGAGAAGGGATGGGACGGCAACCAGGACGGCGTCATGGAAGGCAGCCAACACAACACGATGGACGTCAACTACTTCGGCCCCAACCCGCAGATGGGATTCTGGTACATGGGAGCCCTGCGCGCCGCCGAGGAGATGGCCCTGGCCATGAAGGACAAGGCGTTTGCACGCAAGTGCCGCACGCTCTTCGAGCAGGGCAGCCGATGGATGGACCAGAACCTCTTCAACGGCGAATACTACGAGCATCGCATCACCGACCCCGAGACCTTTGAATTCCTCGACATGGACGCCCCCGGCGTGAAGATTCCCGACTTCCAGCTGGGCCGCGGCTGTCTGGTGGACCAACTCGCGGGGCAGTACATGGCCCACATCTGCGGACTGGGTTATCTGGCCGACCCGCAGCACATCCGCACCACCCTCGGGAGCATCATGAAGTATAACTACCTGCCCGACTTCAAGCGGCACTTCAACAACATGCGCACCTTTGTCTACAGCGGCGAGGCTGGTCTGCTCATGGGCTCCTGGCCCAAGGGACGGCTCGAGGTGCCCTTCCCCTATTTCAACGAAGCCATGACGGGATTCGAATACTGCGCCGCAGTGGGCATGATGTATGAAGGCATGACGGACGACGGACTGAAATGCTTCCGCGCCATCCGCGACCGCTTTGACGGTGCCAAGCGAAATCCCTTCGACGAGCCCGAATGTGGTCACCACTACGCCCGCGCCATGGCCAGCTGGGCCGGTGTGATAGCTCTGAGCGATTTCCACTATTCGGGCATCAGCCGCACCATGTCGTTCACCGACCGCCCCGGCAACTACTTCTGGAGCAACGGCTACGCTTGGGGCTCCTGTCGCATCGAGCCCAACCGAGTGAGCCTCAGCGTGGACTATGGGCAGCTCAGCATCGACCGTCTCAAAATAGGCAACCGCTCGCTCAAGGTGAAGCGCACGCTCGAGAACGAAACATGGACCGCCAACCTTTAAGTATTAAGATCTATGCACTCAGCACTCAGCACAATGAACTCTGTATTTTGCCGGTTCCTCCTGGCTGCCACCCTGCTGCTGTCAGCTTGCGGCAACCCCGCACCCGAAACAACCAAAACAACAAATGATATGCAAGACTGGAAAAACAAACTTGAGACGATGTTGCCCCTCCTGGGGCATCGCAACTGGATTGTAGTCACCGACATGGCCTACCCCCTCCAGACCAATCCCGGAATCACCACCCTCGTGGCCGACGAGCCCTTTGCCGAGGTGATTGCCACTGTGAACAACCTGATAGGCCACGCGCCGCACGTCTTTCCCCACATCTATCTTGATGAGGAACAAGGGCGCCTCTCGGAAGAACTGGCTCCGGGATGGAACGATTACCAGAAGCAGCTCTCGGAGGCTCTCCCGGCCGACCAAGTGCAGCACATCGGTCACGAGCAGATAATCCGCCGCCTCGACGAGGCCGCCAACCTCTTCCAGGTGGTCATCATCAAGACGAAACTGACGATTCCCTACACCTCCGTCTTCTTCGAACTCGACTGTCGCTACTGGGACGCTCAGCGCGAAGCCAAGATTCGCTCGGCGCAATGAACCTTCTCCCCGAGCTTGCAGTAGCATGAGGCCATGCTTGCGCAAGCTCGGGCCGCTGCTTGCGCAAGTATGATGCCGTGCTTGCTCAGGCTCCCGGGACAGCTTAATGATGTCAGAAACAAAAAAAGCAACGCCTCCTCACGAGTAAATCGCGGGGAGGCGTTGCTTTTGTTTAGACTTTATGGGGGAGGATTACTTCCCGAGTGCAGCCACGGTCTCGCGCAGAGCAGCAATCTTGCTCTCGGCGTCGGAGAGTTTCTTGCGCTCCAGTTCAACCACCTGGGCAGGCGCGTTCTGCACGAAACGCTCGTTCTGCAGCTTCTTCTGTATGCCAGCCATGAAGCCTTCGAGGCGTGCTATCTCGGCCTGAGCTTTCTTCAGCTCGGCCTCGGCGTCGATGAGGTTGCCCAGCGGCACGGCATATTCGGTGGTGCCAACGAGGAAGGCTTGGCTGCCTTCGCCCTTCTGGGCCACACTGCTTATTTTGCTCAGGTTGGCCATCTTGCAGATGATGCAGTTCATGGCCTCGTTGCGCGTGGGGTTCTCGTCGTCGGCGGCTACCACCTCGAGCTCGAGTGCCTCCTTGGGTGCAATGTTCTTGGCGGCGCGGATGCCACGAATGCCACTGATAATCTGCTTGGCCTCGGCAAAATGACCGAGCAGCTGGGTGTCGGCTGGGCTGAGGGGCTCGGCGTGGAGGGTGGCAAGCATGATGCTGTCGCCGTCGGCACGCTCGTAGAGGTGCTGCCACAGCTCTTCGGTGATGAAGGGCATGAAGGGGTGGAGCATCTTCAGCAGCGTCTCGAAGAAGCGCA
>CAMJRQ010000176.1 GCA_946408305.1 uncultured Prevotellaceae bacterium | reverse complement strand
CAGGCACAAGAGGGCGAGCATTGTTGACATTTTCACGATTGTAATCTTTATTAAGAACGTGTTTTGTCTGTTAGACGTTCTTTCTTACCACTCGTTCCACTGCTCGTGCTGGCGTACGCGAGCCGAAGGATTCTGCACATTCTGGTCGCTGCCGCCGTACTTGATTCCGGCATCGCCGCTGCCTTCGCCGTTGACCTTGGTCACACTGTCGGCGAGCATGTTAGCACCCTGGATGGTCACTACCAGCATTGCAGGCTTTCCATAGAACTTTTTCATTTTGATTAGTTCCTGATAGAATCTAACGCACATATTTTCTCGGGAGGCAAAGGTGCGATATTTTTACTTATTATCCACTATATTTGCCAATATATTTTAAGGCTCCCGAAATTGCAGCGTTCAAAATGCTTCTTGCAGAACGTAAATTTTTTTTGCGTGGTTTTGATATGAGGCGGTTCTAAATAATTCGCCCAATTCGTAGTCTCCTTTTTCAGAAGTCCAGTTCGAGCCCGTCGTAGGCAAAGTGGAAGCCTTCGGGGAGGCGGGCTTCTTCCTCGGCGTGGAGGCCGAGGTGGTGGCTCATGTGGATGAGGTAGGTGGGGAGGTGGTCGCCGATTCGACGGGAGAAGGCGATGGCGTCTTCCACGGTTTGGTGGGTGGGGTGAGGCTCGTGGCGCAGCGCGTTGACGACGAGCAGGCGGATGCCCTGGAGCAGCTGGAAGTCCTCGTCGGGCATGTGGGTCATGTCGGTGATGTAGGCCAGTGGCCCGATGCGGTAGCCCAGAATGGGCATCTTGCCGTGGATGACGCGCAGGGGCACCACCTCGATGTCGTTCACGCGGAAGGGCCGGCGCGGCTCGGTCACCTCGGTGGTCAGCTGCGGCACTCCGGGATAGCGGTTCACCACGAGGCAATAGGGCAGCCGTTGGCGCAGGTGGGTGATGGTCTGCTCGTCAGCATAGAGCGGCAGGTTGTGGGGATAGGAGAAAGGGCGGAGGTCGTCGATGCCGCCCACGTGGTCGTAGTGTTCGTGGGTGATGAGTACGGCGTCAATCCGGCCCTCGAAGCCCATGCGCAGCATCTGCTGGCGGAAGTCGGGGCTGCAGTCGAGCAGTATGTGGGTGTCGTCGGCCTGGAGCAGTGCGGAGCAGCGCAGCCGCCGGTCGCGCGGGTCGGTGCTGGTGCATACGGCGCAGTGGCAGCCTATCTGCGGCACTCCCACGCTCGTCCCGGTGCCCAGGAAGGTGAGTTTCATTTGCGTGATGGTTTCTATAAGATGTTCACTTCGGGCTGGAGGCGGATGCCGAAGCGTCGGGCGACGCTCTCGGTGACGGCCTGGCAGAGGCGCAGGATGTCGTGGCCCGTGGCTCCGCCCGTGTTGACGAGCACGAGCGGCTGGCGGTCGTGCACGGCGGCGGCGCCCATGCGGCGTCCCTTCCATCCGCACTGCTCAATGAGCCATGCGGCCGGAATCTTCACCTGTCCGTCGTCGGCGGGGTAGTGGGGCACTGCGGGCCAGTCGTGCTCGATGCGGGCGAACGTCTCGGCACTCACCACCGGGTTGGTGAAGAAGCTGCCGGCGTTGCCCGTGAGAGCGGGGTCGGGCAGTTTCTGGCGGCGTATGTCGATGATGGTCTGGCGCAGCGTGCGGGCGGTGACCGTCGTCTCGTCGATGCCTCGCTGGGCCAGGGCCTGACGGATGCCTCCGTAGTCGAGCCGCGGGCGGAAAGTGCGGCTCAGGGCGAAGGTGACGTGCGTCACGGCCACGCGTCCGCGCAGTTCCTGCTTGAAGATGCTTTGGCGGTAGGCGTAGTGGCACTCCTCGACGCTCATGCTGAAGGGCTCGCCGGTGTCCATCCGGATGCCCTCCACGCGGCGTATGAAGTCCTTGGCCTCGGCACCGTAGGCTCCGATGTTCTGCACGGCCGAGGCTCCCACCTCGCCGGGGATGAGCGAGAGGTTCTCGAGTCCGTGGAGCCCCGCGGCGAGCGTCTGTTCGATGAGATGGTCGAACGTCTCGCCGGCCCCCACGCGCAGCAGCACCTCGTCGCCCGTTTCGCCCACCGGCTCGATGCCGCGCAGGAGCGAGTGGAGCACGAGCCCGTCGAAGTCGCCGCAGAAGAGCAGGTTGGAGCCCTGTCCGATGTGGAGCACGGGGCCGCTGTCGGCCCATTGGCCGAGGGCCTGGCGCAGCTCGTCGGCGCTCTGGTATTCAACCATTTCGCGGCAGCTGACGTCGATGCCGAAGGTGTTGTGGGGGAGGAGCGAGCAGTGGAGGGTGCGTGTCATGGGGCGGGGTCAGTTTTCATAGGCCACGAGCCGCCATCCTGCGGCACGTTTCTCGAAGGTGAAGAGCTCCTGCATGCCGTCGGCCAGTCCGCATTTCTGCATGACGACGTGGTGTGGGTTGTAGGTCTGTCCGTAGCGTATGTTGGTTATCTCGCCGCTGGGCATGACGGCCCCGAAGGAGGCCCACTGCGAGGCGTCGATGGTGCCCTCGATGTATTCCTCGTTGGCCTCCGAGTCGAGCAGGCTGTAGCTGAGCGGCTGTGCGATGCTCTGTTGCTGGAAGAGGCTGTCGGAGCTGAAGCGCGAATAGAAGGCGAGGAAGTCGGAGAGCTCGCCCTGGTGGAGGTCCTGGCAGTGGATGGCGGTGAGCAGCCACTTGCCGCCGCGCCGCTCGAAGTTGTAGACGCGCATCCAGAGCGAGTCGAGCATGATGCGTTCCACGAGCACCGTCTCGTGGGGCCGCTCCTTCTGCTCGTTGATTTGGAGCGTGTTGCCGTAGAGCACGGTGTAGAAATCGCCCCGGAGGAAGGCAAACTCGCGCCGGCAGTCGAGCTTGTGGAGCAGCTGCGGCTCGCCGTTGTCGTCGGCGCTGGGCAGGGGATAGCCCACGCGTTCGCGCTGGAGGCGCCGGCTGTGGAGGAAGGAGTAGATGAAATCGTCGAAATACTCGTCCATGCGTGCCTCCTCCACGGCCTCCTCTTCCTCGTCCTCGTCCTCGAGGGGCATTGTGTCGGCCGGCAAAACTTCCGGCTCGGGCTTGGCCGCGCAGAAGCGGTTGCGGGGCCCCTCGGCACACGAGCAGCACATCCACACCAGCAGCGGTCCGCAGAGTCGCACCATCGCTTTCATCTTCCCAAAGTTACGTTTTCTGATTTTGCGCTGCAAAATTACGCTTTTCTTTCCACACCGCCAAAAAAGCGTACAACGAATTAAGGGGACAGCGAAAGAACAACGAATTAAGCGAATTAAACGATTTTTTTTCTGGCTGAAATACAATGAAAATTAATTCGATTAATTCGTTAAATTCGCTGTTTCCATAATTTTGACGCACCCTCCAGGGATGTGGGGCGCAGGCAGCCTCTGCACACTGACTCCATCAATGAATTGCACCCGGAATTGTTAAAATTATCCCGATTGTCATTTAAATATTTTTTACCATTCCGTTGCTCCGCCCTCAATTCGCTCCCTCGGAAAATGCGGTGGAGAATGGTGAGAATCGGTGAGGCGCAGTGCGTGCCGATTCAAAATTCAAAATGCGAAATTCAGAAGTATTTGAAAATCAGCACTTCCAAAATTCAGTTTTTCTGCAGCGAGACGGACTTTTCCCCGAAA
>CAMJRQ010000175.1 GCA_946408305.1 uncultured Prevotellaceae bacterium | reverse complement strand
GTCGCAGAAAATCCCGGTTTCATCGAGAAAAACCGATTTTTGGGAGTGCTGATTTTCAATCGGTTTTGAATTTCGAATTTTGAATTTTGAATTGCGGCGCACCATAGTGCACCGTTTCTAATCCTTCCTCACGGCGTTTTCCGGGGGCTCGTTTCTGGCGTCGGGCGCCGGCGAGGTAAAAAATGTTTAAAGAACACGCCGTCCGCTCCGCCGGGGCCAGTCGGGGCTCTGTGCACATTCGCAGGCGCGAGATTTTGTTATTTGAATCTATTGCCGTACCTTTGCACCTCGAAATCAGACAAAAAAAACATAAAAAAAGATGAAAGCATTTGTATTCCCCGGCCAGGGTGCCCAATTCACGGGCATGGGCAAAGAACTCTACGAGACCAACGAGCAGGCCCGCGCGCTCTTCGAGCAGGCCAACGAGATTCTGGGATTCCGCATCACCGACATCATGTTCGAAGGCACGGCCGACGAACTGAAGCAGACGCGCGTGACGCAGCCCGCCGTCTTCCTGCACAGCGTCGTCAGCGCCCTCTGCATGGGTGCCGACTTCCAGCCCGACATGGTGGGCGGACACTCGCTGGGCGAGTTCAGCGCACTGGTGGCTGCCGGAGCACTGCGCTTCGAGGACGGACTCCGTCTGGTCTACGCCCGCGCCCAGGCCATGCAGAAGGCCTGCGAGGCCGCACCGGGCACCATGGCCGCCGTGCTGGCACTGCCCGACGAGACCATCGAAAAGGTCTGCGCCCAGGTGAGCCAGGAGGGACTCGGAGTGGTCGTCCCGGCCAACTACAACTGCCCCGGACAGCTGGTCATCAGCGGTAACGTCGACGCCGTGAACCGCGCCTGCGAACTGCTCAAGGAGGCCGGAGCCAAGCGCGCACTGGTGCTGCCCGTGGGCGGAGCCTTCCACAGCCCCCTCATGCAGCCCGCCAAGGACGAGCTGCAGCAGGCCATCGAGCAGACCGAGTTCCACACGCCGCGCTGCCCCATCTATCAGAACGTCGACGGACAGGCTCACACCGACGCCGCCGAAATCAAGCAGAACCTCATCGCACAGCTCACGGCCAGCGTGCGCTGGACGCAGGAGGTGCAGCACATGATCGAGGCCGGTGCCACCGAGTTCACCGAGTGCGGCCCGGGCAAGGCGCTCCAGGGCATGATTGCCAAGATAAACCGCGACGTGACGGTGCAGGGAATTTGAGGGAGTTAAGAGTTAAAAGTTAAGAAATTAGGGTGGGAGGCATGGCAGAAGCGCAGCGCATCATCATCTATCAGGTTCTGCCGCGCCTCTTCGGCAACGACCACAGCCTCTGCCGCCCCAACGGTTCGCGCCAGGAGAACGGCTGCGGGCTGATGGCCGATTTCACCCAGCGGGCGCTCGGCGAGATTCGCCGTCTGGGAGCCACCCACGTGTGGTTCACTGGCATCCTGCGCCACGCCAACGAAACGACGCCGGCTCCGTCGAAGGGCCGCGCCGGAAGCCCCTACGCCATCACCGACTATTACGACGTGGACCCCGACCTGGCGGCGTCGGCCGACGGGCTTCGGGAGTTCCGCAACCTGGTGCGGCGCACCCACCGCGCTGGGCTCGGGGTCGTCATCGACTTCGTGCCCAACCACGTCTCGCGGCACTACCACTCCACCCTCTTCCCTCAGGAAGACTTCGGCCGGAACGACGACACGAGCCTGGCCTTCGCGCCCCAGAACAACTTCTACTACGTCCCCGGCGAGGAGCTCCATCTGCCCCAGGGCGTGGCGCCCGGCTACAGCGAACGGCCGGCACGCGCCACGGGCAACGACGTCTTTCACGCCTGGCCCTCGGCAACCGACTGGTACGAGACGGTGAAGCTGAACTACGGAGTGGACTACCAAGGGGGCTGCGCGGCACACTTCCAGCCTGTGCCCGACACGTGGCAGAAGATGCTCCGAATCCTGCGCTACTGGGCCGCGATGGGCGTGGACGGCTTCCGCTGCGACATGGCCGAGATGGTGCCCGTGGCCTTCTGGGAATGGGCCATCCGGAGGGTGAAGGAGCAATACCCCGACATCCTCTTCATCGCCGAGGTCTACAGCCCCAGCCTCTACCGCGAATACATCCACCGCGGCGGCTTCGACCTGCTCTACGACAAGGTGGGGCTCTACGACACGCTGCGGGCCGTCGTCTGCGGCCAAGCCTCGGCACAGCAGCTCACACAGTGCTGGCAGCAGGTGGACGACATCCGCCACCACATGCTCTACTTCCTGGAGAACCATGACGAGCAGCGCCTGGCCAGCGACTTCTTTGCCGGCAACGGCGAGCGCGGACGGGCCCCGCTGCTGGTGGCCGCACTGCTCTCCCGGAACCCCTTCATGCTCTATTTCGGGCAGGAACTGGGCGAGCGCGGCATGGACGAGGAGGGCTTCAGCGGGCGCGACGGCCGCACCACCATCTTCGACTACTGGTCGCTCTCCACCATCCGCCGCTGGCGCAACGGCGGGAGCTTCGACGGTGCAGCGCTCACCGCCGACGAACTCCAGCTGAGGGAGTTCTACACCCGCGTGCTGACGCTCTGCCTCGAGAACGACGTGCTGCGCCAGGGCTCGTCGTTCGACCTCATGTATGCCAACCCCCACCTCCACCGCCAGTTTGCCTTCGTCCGTCAATGGGAAGACCGGCTGGTGCTCGTCGTGGCCAACTTCGACGAGCGCGACGTCCAGGTAAGCCTCAGCCTGCCCCACCATCTGTTCGAGTTCTGCCACATGGCCGACGGACAGACGCTCCAGGCCACCAGCCTGCTCTGCGAGGGACACACCACCCTCTCGTTCTCCTCCGCAACACCCCTCTCGCTCCCCGTGCCCCCGCTGGGCGGCGTGGTGCTCGAGATGAAATACAGCCGATTAGGCTAATTTATGCGCCCGTTTTCTTGGAAAGGGCGCATTTTTATTCTATTTTTGCAACCGAAAAGAAAAAAAGGCGATGAAAAGAATACTCGTGACGGGCGGAGCCGGATTCATCGGGTCGCACCTGTGCAAGCGGCTCGTCAGCGACGGCCACGACGTGCTGGCGCTCGACAACTTCTACACCGGCAGCAAGGAAAACGTCTGGGAACTGCTCGGGAAGCCCAACTTCGAACTGGTGCGCCACGACATCACGCAGCCCTACTGGTGTGAGGTGGACGAAATCTACAACCTGGCCTGCCCCGCCAGCCCCATACACTACCAGTGCGACCCCATCCAGACCACCAAGACGGCTGTCTTCGGCACCTACCACATGTGCGGACTGGCCCGGCGCACCCACGCCAAGATTCTCCACGCCTCGACGAGCGAGGTCTACGGCGACCCCGCCGTACACCCCCAGCCCGAAGGCTACTGGGGCAACGTCAATCCCATCGGCAGCCGCTCGTGCTACGACGAGGGAAAGCGCTGCGCCGAGACGCTGGCCATGGACTACCACCGCCTCCACGGGGTGAGGACCAAAATCATCCGCATCTTTAATACCTACGGCCCCAACATGCAGGCCCACGACGGCCGCGTCGTCACCAACTTCATCGTGGCCGCGCTGCGCGGCGAGCCCCTCACCATCTATGGCGACGGGAAGCAGACGCGCTCGTTCCAATATGTCGATGATTTGGTGGATGGT
>CAMJRQ010000174.1 GCA_946408305.1 uncultured Prevotellaceae bacterium | reverse complement strand
GTGTAAAACGATTACATCGAGGTGTAAAACGATTACGCCGAGGTGTAATGCCCCCCGGACCTGGATTCGCCCCTCCGGCTCCCGATGCCTTCCGCGGACAGTCGGTCGCAAAAATTCGCCTTCGGGCGCGGTCGTCTGATAAATAATGTGTAATTTTGTAACTCGAAAAGAAGATTCGCGGTTTCGGGATTGGAGAGGGGAGCGCGCGCTGACCTCTGACCGATAACCCCCTTTAACTGAAAGAAAACGGAATGATTTCCATCGACGGACTGAGTGTTGAATTCGGCGCGAGACCCCTGTTCTCGGATGTCGGCTTCGTCGTGAACGACAAGGACCGCATAGCCCTGGTGGGCAAGAACGGCGCCGGGAAGAGCACGATGCTGCGCATCCTGGCCGGAGAGCAACGGCCCACGCGCGGAGAGGTTTCTGTGCCGCGCGAGGCCACGATTGGCTATCTGCCACAGGTGATGCAGCTCTCCGACAGCCGGACGGTGCGAGAGGAAACGGAGCTCGCCTTTGCTCGGATTCGCGAGCAGGAACGGCGCGTGGCCCGGCTGAACGACGAACTGGCAAGCCGCTCGGACTATGAGAGCGACGAATACATGCAGCTGGTGGAGCGCTTCACCCACGAGAGCGAGCGCTTCGAGATGCTGGGCGGCATGAACTATCAGGCCGAGCTGGAAAGGACGCTCACGGGCCTGGGCTTCGAACGCACCGACCTGGACCGCCCCACGAGCGAGTTCAGCGGGGGCTGGCGAATGCGCATCGAACTGGCAAAGTTGCTCCTGCAACGACCTGATGTATTGCTGCTTGACGAGCCGACCAATCATTTGGATATCAATAGTATCCGCTGGCTCGAAAATTTCATCCAGCAACATGCCAAAGCCGTGGTGCTCGTGAGTCACGACCGCGCCTTCATCAACAACGTGACGAACCGCACGCTCGAGATTTCCTGCGGGCGCGTTTATGACTATAAGGTGAAGTACGACGATTACGTGCGTCTGCGGGCCGAACGCCGCGAACAGCAGCTCCGTGCCTACGAGAACCAGCAAAAGGAAATAGCCGACACGCGGGCCTTCATCGAACGCTTCCGCTATCAGGCCACGAAGGCAGTGCAGGTGCAGAGCCGCATAAAATGGCTCGAGCGGCTTGTGCCGGTGGAGGTGGACGAGGTGGACAACTCGGCCCTTCGCCTGAAATTCACCTGCAGCCAGCGCAGCGGCGACTATCCCGTCGTTTGCGACGAAGTGGGTAAGTGCTATGGCGACCACCGCGTCTTCCAGCACGTGAACATGACCATCCGCCGGGGCGAGAAGGTGGCCTTTGTGGGTCGCAACGGCGGCGGAAAGACCACTTTGGTGCGCTGCATCATGGGCGAGATTCCGTTCGAGGGACAGCTGCGTGTGGGACACAATGTGCAGATAGGCTATTTCGCTCAGAACCAGGCACAACTGCTCGACCCCGAGCCCACCGTTTTCGAGACCATCGACCGCGTGGCGCGCGGCGAAATACGCACGCAGATTCGCAACATTCTGGGTGCCTTCATGTTCGGAGGCGAGGAATCGGACAAAAAAGTGAAGGTGCTCTCGGGCGGCGAGCGCACGCGGCTGGCCATGATAAAGCTGCTGCTCGAGCCCGTCAATCTGCTCATTCTGGATGAGCCGACGAACCATCTCGACATGCGATCGAAGGACGTGCTGAAGGAGGCCATCCGCGATTTTGACGGCACGGCCATCATCGTGAGCCACGACCGCGACTTCCTGGACGGACTGGTGCAGAAGGTCTACGAATTCGACCACGGCCGAGTGCGGGAACACCTGGGCGGCATCTACGACTGGATTGCCTCGCAGGAGAAGGCAGAACAAGCCTCCCTGCAAGCTGCGCAAGCCAGTTCCCAACAGTCCAAGACCCTGTCGCAGGGAGCTCAGTCCTATGCCGAACAGAAGGCGGCCGCACGACAGCGCCGCAAACTGGAGAAGGCCGTCGAAGAGGCCGAGGCAAAGGTGTCACAGTTGGAGGCGGCGGTCAGAATCGTCGAAACGCAGATGAGCACGCCCGAGGCCGCGTCCGACACCTCGCTTTTCGAGAAATACGCACGCCTGAAGAAACAGCTCGAACAGGCCGAGGCGGAGTGGGAACTGGCCATGACGGAACTGGAACAATGATTAAAGAACTAAATAACATGAAACAAAGTAAATTATTGATTGCCATGACACTTGCGGCAATGACTATTTCCTGCTCGCACGAAGGGCAGAAACTTTCTTCGGGCATCGACCTGGCCAACCTCGACACCACCTATCAGCCCGGTACGGACTTCTACATGTACGCCACGGGCGGATGGCAAAAAGCCCACCCGCTGACCGCCGAGTACAGCCGGTTCGGCTCTTTCGACCAGCTGGGAGAAGATAACAACAAGCGGCTGCGCGCCCTCATCGACAGCGTGGCGGCCCGCGACAACGAACAAGGAAGCATCGAACAGAAGATTGCCGATCTCTTCAACTCGGCCATGGACAGTGTGACGCTGAACGAGCATGGCGTGGACGAAATCCAGATGTTTCTGGGCTGTGACGGCTATCAGAGCTCGCCCGAAACGACCCGCCAGTGGCTCGAAGACCGGTGGCCGGCCATGCAACGCGAGGGGGTGCCCGGACTGTTCGGCATGTATATCGGCGCCGACGAGAAAGACTCAAAGAACAACCTCGTAACCATCTTCCAGGGCGGACTGACGCTCGGGCAGAAGGATTACTACGTCGACGACGACCCGCGGACACAGGAAATCCGTAAGGCCTTCCGCCAGTACATCGTCGGCCTGTGCGGCCACGCCGGCTTTGGCGAGAAAGATGCTCAGCGAATCAGCGATGACGTGATGCGTATCGAGACGCGTCTGGCCCAGGCCAGCAAGAGCCGCACCGAGCTGCGCGACCCCGAAGCCAACTACAACAAACTCAGCTATGCCGAGCTGAAGGAGCAGTTTGCCGGCATCGACTGGGATGCCTTCTTCGCCAATTTCGGCATGGAGGGAGTTAAGGAAGTGTGTCTCGGTCAGCCTCTTGCCATCCACGAGGTGGAGAAAGTGCTTGCCGAAGAGACTCCCGAAGCTCTCCAGAATATCTATCTCTGGCACGCCCTCGACATGGTTTCGTCTTATGCCGACGATGAGAGCCGCGCGCTGAACTTCGACTTCTATGGCCGAGTGATGAGCGGCAAGGAGGAGGACCGTCCGCGCTGGAAGCGTGCCGTCTCGTCGGTCGAGAGCGGGCTGGGCGAAGCCCGTGGACAACTCTACGTCGCTCGCTTCTTCCCTCCCGAAGCCAAGGAGCGCATGGAGCGGCTTGTTGCCAATCTGCAAGTGGCACTGGGTGAACGCATCGATGTACAGGAATGGATGACCGACTCGACGAAGAAGGTGGCAAGAGAGAAACTCGATGCCTTCTATGTAAAGGTGGGATATCCCAACAAATGGAAAGACTACAGCAGCCTGGAGATTGGCCATAGCTACCTGCAGAACATGCTCTCCTGCAACGAATGGGGGCTGAAGGAGATGGTGCGCGAGAAATTCAACAAGCCCGTGGACCGCGACGAGTGGTACATGACACCTCAGACGGTCAATGCCTACTACAACCCCACGACGAACGAGATCTGCTTCCC
>CAMJRQ010000173.1 GCA_946408305.1 uncultured Prevotellaceae bacterium | reverse complement strand
CAGGAAGAAGGTGATCATGAGCAGGCGGATGTGCATGCCGTCGTCGTCGGCATCGGTGGCCACGATGACCTTGTTGTAGCGCAACCCGTCGAGGCCCTCCTCGATGTTGAGGGCGGCCTGGAGGAGGTTGAATTCCTCGTTCTCGTAGACCACCTTCTTGGTCATGCCGTAGCAGTTGAGCGGCTTTCCGCGCAGGCTGAAGACGGCCTGTGTGTTCACGTCGCGGCTCTTGGTGATGCTGCCGCTGGCCGAGTCACCCTCGGTGATGAAGATGGATGTCTCCTCTTGCAGCTCGCCCTTGGGGTCGGTGAGGTGTATGCGGCAGTCGCGCAGCTTGCGGTTGTGCAGGTTGGCCTTCTTGCTGCGCTCGCGTGCCAGCTTGGCCACACCGGCCATGGCCTTGCGCTCGCGCTCGCTCTCCTGCACCTTTTGCAGGATGATGTCGGCCACGTCGGTGTTCTTGTGGAGGTAGTTGTCCACCTGCTCCTTGACGAAGTCGCCGATGAACTTGTCGATGCTGATGCCTCCCTCGGGGGCGGTGGAGAGCGAGCCGAGCTTGATTTTCGTCTGGCTCTCGAAGAGCGGCTCCTGGATGTTGATGCTGATGGCGGCCACGAGTCCGTTGCGGATGTCGCCGTATTCGTAGTTCTTGCCGCTGTAGTCCTTGATGACCTCGGCGATGTATTTCTTGAAGGCCGCCTGGTGGGTGCCGCCCAGTGTGGTGTGCTGGCCGTTGACGAAGCTGTAGTATTCCTCGCCGTTCTGGCTGCTGTGGGTGAAGGCTATCTCGATGTCCTCGCCCCTGAGGTGGACGATTTCGTAGAGCGCGTTGGAGGTCATGCGGTCCTGGAGGAGGTCGGAGAGCCCGTTGCGCGAGAGGATGCGCCGGCCGTTGAACATGATGGTCAGCCCGGTGTTCAGGTAGGTGTAGTTGCGCAGCATCTCCTCGATGAAGGCCCCCTGGAAGGCGTAGTGCTTGAAGAGCGAGGGGTCGGGCTCGAAGAAGATGTAGGTGCCGTTCTCGTCGTCGGTCGGCTCGGTGGTGTCGCTCTCGAGCACTCCCTGGCGGAAGATGCAGGAGCGCACCTGCCCGTCGCGGTAGGAGCTGGCCACGAAGCGCGAGCTCAGGGCATTGACGGCCTTCAGTCCCACGCCGTTCAGTCCGACGCTCTTCTTGAAGGCCTTGCTGTCGTACTTGCCGCCCGTGTTGAGCATGCTCACGGCCTCGACGAGCTTGCCCAGGGGGATGCCGCGGCCGTAGTCGCGCACCGAGACACGCAGGTTCTCCTCCACGTCCACCTCGATGCGGCGGCCGGCGTTCATCTTGAATTCGTCGATGCTGTTGTCGATGACCTCCTTCAGGAGCACGTAGATGCCGTCCTCGGCGTGGGAGCCGTCGCCCAGCCGGCCGATATACATGCCGGGGCGGGTGCGGACGTGCTCCATGTCGGAGAGGTGGCGGATGTTGTCCTCGATGTATTCAACGCTTTCTTGCGGAATGTTATTCAGTTCAGAGTCCATAGTTCAGAGTCCATAGTGAAGAGTTTCACCCCTCCTTGGGAGGGGCAGGGGGAGGTTTTAGATGTCCTTGCCAAAGGCGGCGCGGCGCTTGTGGATGATGCAGTCCAGGTTCTTCCACTGCGTCTGGCTGGGCAGGTTGTCCTCCAGCTGGTGGTGTGTCTCGGCCCATTCGTAGCCGTCCTTGATGGCTTCAGGAATCAGGTCGGCAAAGATGAGGGCGTTGGCCCCTCGCTCCTGATACTCGGGCAGCACGCCCACGAGGAGCATGTCGAGCACCTTGGGGTGGCGGTTGAACCACAGGGCCTTGGCCATGTGGAACCATCCGAAGGGGAAGAGCTTGGCGTGGGCTTTCTGAATGGCGCGGCTCAGGCTGGTGATGCAGATGCCCATGCCGATGACTTCGCCCTCGGCCGTCTCCACGACGCTCAGGTAGCGCTTGTCGAGGAACTGCAGGTACTGGCGGGCGTAGGTCTCCATCTGGGCCTGGTCCATCTCGCTGTAGCCGTAGAGGTTGGCATAGGCGCGGTTCACCACG
The DNA here is from genome assembly GCA_946408305.1 of uncultured Prevotellaceae bacterium. The sequence goes on along the minus strand of CAMJRQ010000173.1, from coordinate 1,621 downwards.
CCGAGCACCTTCGGGATGTATCCCTCGCGGTGAATCTCGCGCTTGCTCTTGAACTTGCGCAGGCGGAAGCCGTAGCGGCGCTTCACCATCTCGGCTATCTTGAAGTATTTCTCGTTGTTCGCCTCGTGGCGTCCCTTGGGCACGAAGACCTTGCGCTCCACCCATCCCACTTCCTTCTCGTAGCCCAGCCGGGCCATGTGCTCGGGGTAGTAGGGGTAGTTGTAGATGCTGTTCATCGTGCTGAGCTGGTCGTAGCCGTCGGTGAGCATTCCCTCGAGGTCCATGTCGGTGAAGCCCAGCGGCCCCACGATGCGGTTCATGCCTCGCTCCCGTCCCCATACCTCGACGGTCTCCAGCAGGCGGCGGCTCACCTCGATGTCGTCCACGAAGTCTATCCAGCCGAAGCGCACGTGGCGCTCCTTCCACGTCTCGTTGGCCCGGTGGTTGATGATGGCAGCCACGCGGCCCACGATGCGGCCCTCGCGGCGGGCCAGGAAGAACTCGGCCTCGCAGAAGCGGAAGGCGGGATTCTTGCGCGGATTGAACGTGTCGAGCGTGTCCTCCAGAAAGTCGGGCACGGCGTAGGGGCAGTCCTTATACAATTCGTAGTTGAAGCGCACGAATGCCTTCAGCTCGCGTTTCGTCTTGACGGCGGAGATAACAATGTCGGACATAAGCAGAGTTCTGTGACGCTAACAAAACATTTTTAGGTTACAAAATTACGAAAAATGAGCGGAATGAGCCCTCTTCGGAGCAGAAAATATCGGAAAAATGCGTCCTTCGGGCCGAAAATTCTGCAAATCCTTTGGGCGAAACGCTAAAATGTGTTACTTTTGCACAAATTATGCACACGTAAAACAATTAAAGCATAAAAGATTATGAACAAATTTACCAAATTCTTCGCCCTGGCCATTGCCATGCTGGGCGTCTCGGCTGCCGCCAATGCGCAGACGTTCGAGAAGGACTACGAACCCTATCCCCACCTCTTCGTGGGTGTGCAGGGTGGCGTGCAGAACACCTTCGACACCGAGTTCAACAACTGGAAGACCTTCACCCCGACGGCCAGCCTGAGTTTCGGCTCGTGGTTCATCCCCCAGGTGGGAGCCCGCCTCCACTTCAACGGCATCTGGAACAAGTCGGGCGTCGACTTCCTCAACGAGAGCCGCGACACGCACTACAACTATAACTATCTGACCTCCAGCGCCGACCTGCTGCTCAACCTCTGCACCATCTTCGGCAAGAAGGACTTCTATCGTGTCTATCCCTACCTGGTGCTGGGCCTTGGTGCCAACTACGCCTGGGAGGGCCGCGGACGTGCCGAGGAAGAGGCTGCCAAGTATGCCGCCAACTTCCCCTACGCCGACAATGACAACCGCTGGGCCTTCAACGGCCGCGTGGGCGTCGGGCTCGACTTCCCCATCAACAAGCTGCTGAGCATCAACATCGAGGGCGACCTCAACCACATCGTGCCCGGCAAGAAGTCGGTCTTCAACGACGACCTGCTGCAGATGACCGCCCAGGCCGGCCTCACCTTCAAGTTCGGCTACAAGAAGAAACCCGCCAAGGAGGAAGTGTGGGAGACCCGCATCGACACCATCTGGTATGACGACATCGCCTACAC
>CAMJRQ010000172.1 GCA_946408305.1 uncultured Prevotellaceae bacterium | reverse complement strand
CTACACTAACGCATTTGATTATATACACATTGGCTAAATGATGATTTTGTGTCTATTATAACAAATATTCATTTTGCGGCTTTATGCATTTAATGTTTGCAAAGCCATGAATTCTGGAATTAGAACCTCGAATTTATAGATTAAAATTTGCGAATGTAAACAAAGTCTTGTTGCTGCAAATTTCATTTTGTAGATGTTGTGTGTTTGATTTGCAAATCCACATTTGCAAATCAAAACCAAAATAATTGTTAAATGGGTGTCTTCGCTCGCTTTTCAGCGAACGAAGCGAAATGAGGGGCCTCTTTCCCATCGTCGGGACGAAACGAGAATTTCGGGCAAATCTCAGCGACTCAAGACTTCAGGTAAAGTCCTATCATTCAAATAAAAGAGGACAAAAATATAGGTATAGCAAAACGCTCAAACGAGCGAAAATATCAGTGAAGAATGAAGAAAATAAGCTCTTGAAGGAGCTCTCCGGGGGCCGTTCGGCAGCCCCCTACCCCCTTCGAAGCGCCATCGGTTCGGCGTATTTCGGCCAGAATTTGCATTACTTTCACGCCCGTATAGTTTCGGCAGGCGGGCAAGATATCGTTCCTCACTTTCCAGGCTGGTTTTCCCAACCAGTCGGCCACTCCGTTTTCGCTACGGTCCGGAGCATAATAAGCCAACATTACGTCAGAAAAAAATGTAAAGATTCCGGAAAGTGTCACGGGCAAGGCAAAACTGCGCGGATTGCTCATGTAATACTTCACGATTCGGTTGGCCCGGAAAATGTCGCGGCGGGCCAAGGCACTTTGCAGTTCGAAGTTGTTGAACTCCTTGCTGACGCCCGTCAGCTCCTCTACCCCATCGGCCGTGATGCGCGTCTGTCCGTCGGGCAGCGCCATGATGAGCTTGTCCATCTCCACGGCGAGGCGCGTCAGGTCGGCCCCGACGTGGTCGGCAAGCATCTGCACGGCCTGCTGCTCTATCTGCACCTTGCGCCGGCGGGCGTAGTCGGCGATGAACGTGGGCAGCTGCGACTCGGGCATGCGTTTGTTCTCGTAGAGCACCCCCACCTGCTGTATGGCTTTGGCAGCGGCTTTGCGCTTGTCGAGCGTGCCGTTTTTGTGGCACATGATGAGCACGGTGGTGGGCGTGGAGTGGGCCAAATATTGTTCCAGCCCGTCGAGCGAGCGGATAGCCTGAGCCTCGCGCACGAGCACCACGCGGCGGTCGGCCATCATGGGGTAGGCGTGGCAAAGCTCGATAATCTGGTTCACCGTGACGTCGGCTCCGTAGACGAGGTCGAGGTTGAAGTCGCGCTCCTCAGGCTTGAGGAACGTATCCACGAGGTATTCGCTCACCTTATCTATATAATAAGGTTCCTCACCCGACAGATAGTAGATGGGCGCAATCTTTCCGGCGCGCACGTTGCGCAGGATTTCCTCGTGTGTGATACCTTTTGCCTGAGCCATCAATAGTCGAATTTCAGGTGTCGCACGGTCTTCTTGTCCTGGAGAATCATCTCGAGGGCCTGGATGCCGATGCGCACGTGGTCGCGCACGTAGTTCTGGGTGACGAGCGAGTCGCTCTCGCTGGTCTTCACTCCGTCGGGCGTCATCGGGTTGTCGCTGACGAGGAGCAGTGCGCCGGTGGGGATGTGGTTGGCGAAGCCGGTGGTGAAGAGCGTGGCCGTCTCCATGTCCACGGCCATGGCGCGTGTGGTGAGCAGGTATTTCTTGAAGCGTTCGTCGTGCTCCCAGACACGCCGGTTGGTGGTGTAGACGGTGCCCGTCCAGTAGTCGTGCCCCAGGTCGCGAATGGTGCTGGAGACGGCTCGCTGCAGCATGAAGGCGGGCAGCGCGGGCACTTCGGGCGGGAAGTAGTCGTTGCTGGTTCCCTCGCCGCGTATGCCTGCGATGGGCAGTATGAGGTCGCCCTTCTGCGTCTTTTCGATGATGCCTCCGCACTTGCCCAGAAAGAGGCAGGCCTTGGGCTTCACGGCGCTCAGCAGATCCATGACGATGGCCGCGTTGGGGCTGCCCATGCCAAAGTTGATAATCGTGATGCCCTGTGCCGTGGCCATGCGCATGTTGGCCTCGTAGGCGGGTTTTTCGATGCCCAGCTCCTCGCAGAAGATGTCGACGTAGTTGTTGAAATTGGTCAGCAGGATATACTCGCCGAAATCCTCCAGCTCGTGGTGGGTGTATCGGGGGAGCCAGTTCTGCACGATTTCCTGTTTCGTCTTCATCGGGTCTTAATTTTCTGCAAAAATACAAAGATTCGCCGAGAAAAGGAACCGCCGGGGCTGAAATTCGGGAAAAAAGATATACTTTTGTTCTCTCGAAGAGACTGTCCGCCAACCGATGCAAGTGCTCAACCTGCCCCCTGCGCCGCTGAAGATACGCCAGCGCGACGGGCGCAACGAGGTGTTCGACCCGCTGCGCCGCCGTTTCGTGCGTCTGACGCCCGAGGAGTGGGTGCGCCAGCATTTCGTGGGCTACATGCAATCCCATCTGGGTTTCCCGCCCGAGGTGATTGCCAACGAGGTCTCGCTGGTGCAGAACGGGCTGCAGCGGCGCTGCGACACGGTTGTCTACGGCCCTCATGCCGAGCCGCTGCTCATCGTCGAATACAAGTCGCCCGAGGTGAGGATTACGCAGCGCACGTTCGACCAGATTTGCCGCTACAACATGCAGCTGCGCGTAGGCTGGCTCGTGGTGAGCAACGGCCTGCAGCACTTCTGCTGCCAGATGGACTACGCGCAGGGCAGCTATCGCTTCCTGCCCCAGCTGCCCACCTACGCCCAGCTGCTCGCACTGCCCATGCTATAAATCTGAAAGACAGAAAAAAACAATGAGAAAGATTCTGCTACTGATGCTGGCCCTCACGGTCGGCACGTTCTGCGCACTGGCAACGGGGCGCCGTGTGCTCTTCATCGGCGATTCGATTACCGACGGAGGGTGGGGCGCCAACAACGGAGCGCCCTCGAACCGCCGCAACCACACCGACATGAACCACATCTTCGGCCACGGCTACATGAGCCTCTGCGCCTCGCACTACATGAGCCGCCGGCCGCAGCAAGACTATGCCTTCTTCAACCGCGGCATCAGCGGGAACAGCCTGGAGCACCTGGAGGCGCGCTGGCAGGAGGACGTGCTCGACCTTCGCCCCGACGTCCTCTCCGTGCTCATCGGCACGAACGACGTGGAGTATTTCCTCCGCCAGCGGCGAGCCGACGCCTCGCTCACGTTCGACTTTGCCGCCTGGGAGAGCCGGTTTCGCCGTCTGCTCGACGCGGCACGCAGCCAGAACCCGCAGCTCAGGCTGGTGCTCTGTGCCCCCTTTGTGGCGCAGGAGGGCCCGACGGGCAGCGCCGCCGACTATCCGCTGCGGCAGCAGATGGTAGGGCAGCTCTCCGGCATCATCCGGCAGCTGGCGCACGACTACGGAGCCGTCTTCCTCCCCTACGACCGCATGTTTGCCCGCCTGGTGAAGAAGCAGCCCCGCCCCGGATACTGGATTTGGGACGGCGTCCACCCCACCCCGGCGGGCCACCAGCGCATGGCCGACATGTGGATCAGGCGCGTGAAGCTGTAGTCCCCCACCCCGCCGCAAGCTCCGGGGGCTATACCTTTATATAATATGATTGGTGTCCGGGGAAAATCGAATCGCAACCTCAGGACGCTGCGCTCGGCGCTTG
>CAMJRQ010000171.1 GCA_946408305.1 uncultured Prevotellaceae bacterium | reverse complement strand
AGGGAGCGAATCAGCTTGAGCCTCGCTTTGCTTATCATGTTTCCGTTCTTCAGAACTTATAGTCGACTCCCAGGCCCAGTACGTGGTTGGTGCGCGAGTAGGTCTCGGCCACGGGAATCGCCATGTAGTTCGTCTGCCGTTCGTAGTCGCTATAGATCGAGCAGAAATACCCGAGGTTGAAGCGCAGGTGGCGGTTGACATTAATGGCGCCGCCCAGCCCCACGGAGTAGCTGTCGCAGGCAAACGAGGTGTTCGACTGATAGTTGTCTCCCACGCCGTAGTCGGTGCGCTGGGCGCCGCAGCTCAGGGTGAACGTCTTGTTGACATCCCATTCCAGCCCGACCAGATATTCCAGCGTGCCTCGTCCGATTTCGTCTTGTTTGTTGCCCACCATCTTGGCGTTTTTGTCGTCGAAGAAATGGAATTCGGAGCTGACGCGCAGGTTGGGCCGAATCTCGTAGCCGGCAGCCAGAACGAGCAGGGCGGGCAGGTCGTAGCGACCTTTCACACCGTCCTGATAGGGGGCGGCCATGGGGCCTACGAGTTGGGCCACCGTTGCGGGAGCCACGGCCAGCGTCTTGGTGTCGTTGGGGATGTTGAGTTTCGTGCGGAACTCATAGCGGCCACTCACGGTGAGACTCTTGTAGCGATAGTTGAGGCTTATCAGCGGATTGATGCCGAACCCGCGCTGGTCCACGTCGATTTGCATGTTGAGCAGTTCGGCGGGCTTGGGACCGTTCAGGTTGGCCACGACGTGGCCGCGGTTGTAGCCGTCGAACAGATTGCCGCGCAGGCCGATGGCAGCCGACCAATGTTTGGATATCTGGTAGGCAAAGTTCACTTGGGCGGCGTAGATGAACTGGCGCCCCTTCATCCATGCGTCGAGGCTGTACTGGCTGGCGCCCAGTCCGTTGCTGGCCATCATGCCCTGCACGGGAACTACGAACATGGGCACTCCGTCGTCGTAGGTCACCGTACCGCCGCTGCCTACGATTCCCAGCATGGCGCCGAGCGACCAACGGTTGTGGCGATACGAGGCGAAGAGTCCGGGCACGAAGGGAGCCTCGGCTTTCCCCTTGAACTTGACGGTCTGCATCTGACCGGGAGCATAGAAGTTGGGGTAGGTGGCTTCCACGTTGCGCCACTGGTGAGGGTTCTGCCAGTTGAAGGAGATTTGCCATCCCTCGTGCCCCCAGGCCATACCGGCCGGGTTGCTGTAGATGGCGTCGATGTCGAACGTAGCGCCCCGCGCCATCATGCGGTCGAAGGCGATGTGGTAATTGGTGTTGGTCATCAGTCCGCCTGCCAGCAGGGGAGTGGACGTTGCCGCAAGAGCGAGCAGCAGTAAAAGTTGTTTTTTCATAAGGTTATAAGGTTATGAGGTTATTTCTCCTCCCCTCGGGGAGGTCGGGAAGGGGTCTTGGTTCGGTATGAGCAGCGACGAGTCGCCATAGCTCAGGAAGCGGAAGTCGTGGCTGAGGGCATAGTCGTAGACTTCGCGCCAGCGGCCGTCCAGGAAGGCGCTGACCAGCAGCAACAGGGTGCTCTGGGGCTGGTGGAAGTTAGTCACCATGGCGCTGACGAGGCGGAAACGATAGCCCGAGGCGATGATTATCTGAGTGGTAGAGTGAAGCACGTCCGTATCGTGGCGGGCCATCCACTCCAGCAGAGCCTCCAGGGCCTCGGTGGTGGAGAGGTCGGCCTCCGTCTCGTAGGGCATCCACTGCGGCACGTGGAGCTCCTCCTCGCCGCGGGCGGCCATCAGGCCCATGTAATAGAGGCTCTCCAGGGTGCGCACCGAGGTGGTGCCCACAGCCACGGCCCGCCCCCCGTGGCGCAGCAAGGCCTCCAGCGTGCTGCGGCCTACGGCGATGTGCTCCGAGTGCATCTCGTGCCCCCCAATCTCGCTGCTTTTCACGGGTTTGAATGTGCCCGCCCCCACGTGGAGCGTCACCTCTTCCCGCTCAATTCCCCGCTGGGCAATCTCGTCCAGCACGCGCTGCGTGAAGTGCAGACCCGCCGTCGGGGCGGCCACGCTGCCCTCTATGCGGCCATAGACGGTCTGATACGTCCGTTTGTCGCTCTCCTTCGTGGCCCGGTTCAGATAGGGCGGGATGGGCAGCTCCCCGATGGTTTCCAGCACCTCCGAGAAGGTCATGTCGGCGTCCCATTCAAACTCGATGGTCAGGCTCGTGCCGTGCGTCCCCATCTTGCGCGCCTTTAGGCAGACCGTTTCGGCGCCCCGGCTAAACCGGCATGCCAGCTCGCCCTCCTTCCATTTCTTCAGGTTCCCCACCAGACAGTGCCACGAGCATCGGCCGCGCCTGGCGAAGTTCTCCTGATACTCGGCCGGGCTGGCCGGCTCCAGGATGAAGACCTCGATGAGCGCCCCTGTCTCCTTTCGGAAATGAAGGCGTGCCTGCACCACGCGCGTGTTGTTGAACACCATGAGCGCCCCCTCGGGCAGATAGCGGGCGATGTGGCAGAATCGATCCTCGCCGATGTGTCCGCCCTGCCAGAGTAGCAGCCGGCTGCTGTCGCGCTCTGGGAGCGGGAACTTGGCAATGCGCTCCTCGGGCAGCGGATAGTTATAGTCGCTTATTCTGATTTTCTTTGTGCTTTCGGTCATTCGTTTTCCCATCGTTTCGGCAGGCCAGGGGGGGCACCTCCCCCTCCGGCTGCCCATGTTTTCTGCAAAGTTACGATTAAGCGAGCAGAAAAGCAAATAAAAATTTGAATTTCTCGAGCGAGAGTAACTTCGGCCGTAGGCCAGAGTTACGATTAAGCGAGCAGAAAAGCAAAAAAAGTGATGTTCTTCTCCGGCCGTGGGAGAAAATTCAGACCGATTCAAACCCTTAAGGCCTTTGGCCGAAACCCTTAACCCATTTTTGAAGCAAGACCTTGAGAGTTCTGGCGAACACTTCCGTGAAAAGGATTTGGCTTATCAATCATTTTTCCGTAATTTTGCGGCCAATAACAAACAGAAGAAACGAAATGAAGATAGGCGACAAGGTGCGTTTCCTCTCCGAGACGGGGGGCGGCACCGTTTGCGGGTTCCGCGAGAAAGACATTGTGCTGGTGGAGGACGAGAACGGCTTCCAGATTCCCATGGCGAAGAGCCAGGTGGTAGTCATCGACGAGGAGCGCGACAAGAAATCGGTCGGCGAAGCGCCGATGCCAGCGCCGCGCCCGGCTCCGGTGGCAGCCAAGACGGAAGTCAAGAAGACGGCAAGCCCGGCGCGCAGGCTGCCCGAGAAACCCGCGGTGAGCCTCTATCTCTCGTTTGTGCCTCAGGATGTGAAGACCATCAGCTCCTGCCGCTTCGACACCTATCTGGTGAACGACAGCGATTACCATCTGACGGTGCTCTATGCCAGTGCCGAGGGCGGCAGCTGGCGCCTGCGCTTCTGCGAGCAGATTGAGCCCAACACGAAGGTATTTGTCGAAGAAATCGAGCGCGCGGAGCTGGAGGGGATGGAGCGCCTCTCCTTCCAGATTTTGGCGTGGAAGAAGGAGCGGTTCTTTGCGCGCAAGGACCCGTTTACGGTAGAGCTGCGGCTCGACCTGCCCCAGTTCTACAAGCTCCATCTCTTCCAGCCCGACGAGTTCTTCAGCGCCCCGTGCATGACGCTCCCCATCGTGGAGGCCGACCGCCCCGCACACTCGGCTTTCGTCGATACCGACACGCTGCGCGAGACGCTCCTCACGCGCTTCC
>CAMJRQ010000170.1 GCA_946408305.1 uncultured Prevotellaceae bacterium | reverse complement strand
GCGCCGTCCTCGGCGCTGTGATTGCCTGGCTGGTGGCGCGTTCCAAACGCTCGGCCACCGAGACGCGCCTCGCTATGACCGAGGACCAGATGGGCCGCCAGCAGAAAGACTTCGAGCAGAAATTCAGGGAGGGCGCCGAACGGGCCGACCAGAAGCTTGCGGAGCTGAAGTCGCACTACGAGCAGCGCCTCGCCGATGCCAACGAGCACCACCGCGAACAGCTCGAATCGCTCCGCCAGCAGCAAGCCGAGCGCGACCGCCAGCAGGACGAGCAGTGGCGACAGCAGACGGCCCTGCTGCGCGAACAAATGAAGACGGCCAGCGAGAACATCCTCAAGGAGCGCGCCCAGGAGCTCTCCTCCGTCAACCGCGAGCAGCTCTCCACCATTCTCACCCCCCTCCAGGAGCGCCTCGCCCAGATGCGACAGGAGAGCGAGAAGATGCGCCAGGACCACACCGTCTCGCTCGAACGGCTCGATGCCGCCATACGGGCCAGCTGGGAGCGCGAGAAGGCCATGGGCGCACAGACCGAACGGCTGGCCCAGGCACTCACGGGCGAGAACAAGATTCAGGGCAACTTCGGCGAGCTGCGCCTGCGCCAGATTCTCCAGGACATGGAGCTCGAGGAGGGCCTCCAATACGAGGAGCAGGGCACCCTGCACGATGCCGAGGGACGCTCGCTCCACGACGCCGAGGGACACCGCCTGGTGCCCGACGTCGTCCTCCACTTTCCCGACCACCGCGACGTCGTCATCGACAGCAAGATGTCGCTCACGGCCTTCGTTGACTATCAGAACGCCGCGTCCGACGAGGAGCGCTCCTCGGCCCTGCGCCGCCACATCCAGAGCATGCGCAGCCACGTCAGGGAACTGGCGCAGAAGCAATACTACAAATACACGCGGCGCGAGAACGCCCGCCTCGACTTCGTCCTCATGTACGTCCCTCAGGAGAGCGCCCTACAGCTGGCCCTCCTCAACGACGCCACGCTCTGGAAGGACGCCTACGACCAGGGCGTCGTCATCTCGGGCAGCCAGACGCTCTACATGACGCTGCGCGTGCTGGAGATGACCTGGAAGCAGGTGCAACAGGTGGAGAACCAGGAGAATATCATGAAGGCTGCCGACACCATCGTGGAGCGTGTGCAGAGCTTTGCCGAGCGTTTCACGAAGGTCGACGAGATGCTCGCCAAGACGCGCCAGGCCTTCGATTCGCTCGCCACCGTCACCGCCGCGTCGGGGCAGAGCATCACCACCGCCGCCCGCCAGCTCATCAAATACGGCGCCCGCGAGAACCGCAAGAAGCGGTCGCTCTCCCAGACTCAGACGCCCGGGCTGGAGAGCAGCGAAGACGCTGCATCGTAAAAGCCTCGGAAATCCACAGAGAGGGCATAACGATTCAAGGGGGAGACGGCCCGCGTCATCAGAAGCCGAAGAGCATGAAACCCACGGAGAAGGAATGAAGGCGTGGGCCGTAGTCGGTATCGAAGGCCGAACTGGGCGTGTAGCGGGCATAGAAACCCAACTGTTTCCAGGCCACGGAGGCCGTGAGATGGACCATGCTGGGCTGCGCGTGGACGTGTCGATACATCTCGCGCTGCGGCTGCCCGTCGAGCGTGTAGCGGGTCTTTATGGTACGCGTGTGCCTGTTGGCTCCGGCGTTGAAGGCAAACTCAGGGCCCACCATCAGCTTGAAGCCGCGGTTGAAGCGGTGGAGATAGTGGAGCGGAAGGGTCATGTGGAGCGTGTGGAGGCGCGAGTAGCTGGGATTGGCCCCCTCGGGATAGGGCTGGGCGGCGATGGTGCCGTCGGCTGAGGGCAGGAAGCGATAGCGGCTCGTCATGCGATAGTTGCGCCAGAGCAGTCCGAAACCCACCGAGAGGGCATTCTTCGGATTGATGTTATAGCCCAGCCCGACGACATCGGTCCATCCCAGCTCGATGCTGCGCCCCATGCTGAGCGCGACGTTCTGCGGCTCATCGACGCCGTGGATGAACCCCAGGCTCAGTCCGCCCGAGAAGACTTCGAATGTCGAGGTGTGGGCCTCGTGCTTGCGGCTGGCTCCCAGCACGGAGAGGCTGAAATCGAAGCCTCCGGGGTGCTTTTCTTTCTCGAGGGTTTCATCGACAGAGGATTCTTCTGAGGTGTCTCTGACGTCGATTGTCACCTGCGCAGCCAGCGTCAGGCACATGAGGATCATTAAGGCGCAGGCCACTCCGGCGCGTTTTGTTTGCTGTAATCTCATAGTTTGTTTTCCTGAATGATTGTTTTTTGAATGTTCAATAGGCGGGGGCAAGGGTTCACTTTACCTTGAAGGTGCGGCGCAGCTCGCTGAGCGTGGCGCGGCCCTCGATGTAGACCAGGGTGATGACGAAAGTGCCGGGGCGCGGGGCGTAGCACTGGTAGCAGAGATAGCGCCGGAGACGCTTGGGGGGCAGCGCCAGGATGCAGTAGGTGAGATGGCCGCCGCGGCGCTCATACTCGGCCTCGTCCTGGTGCTCCATCGCCTCTTTTCCGTCGCTCAGCACAAGGGTCTCTATGCGATGGCGCTCCAGAGAGTCCACCTCCATCTTCACGCTGCGGAATGTCTCCAGTCGGTACTTGTGAAGGGCCTCGCCGCGCACCATGGTCTCCTCGATGCGGCTGCCCGGCACCACGCGGCCCTCGAAGACGTCTTCCACGCCGAGACCTTCTTGCGACAGCGCCCACAGCGGGGCCAGCAGGCAGCAAAGGCTGATGATGATTCGTTTCATGTCGTTCTTATGTTAATGGTTAAACAGACTTGCCATCTCTCCCTCCACCCGATTCTCCTCGGGCGGGGCAAGTGCGCTGCGCAACGTGCCCTCCATCATGCCCAGGACGAGAGCCTCGTCGCAGACCTCGTGCCCATAGAGACAGGCCCGGGCATAGGTGGGTTCCTCGGCGCGGTGCGACAATGCGACGAGCACTGCCACGACGAGGCAGGCTGCGGCCGCCACGGCAGCCCATCGCCAGCCGGAGCGAAAGGGGCGGCGCCGGGCCACCAGACGGTCGAACTCGGCTGTGGCGTCCTCCTCGAGCCATTCGGGCTGCGGACGGGCTGGGCGAGCCGAGAGCATGCTCATCAGCACGCGATGATCGGGGCTGGGATGGGGCTCGCTGCGGAGCAGGGCCAGGAGCTGCTGTTCCTCCTCGGGCGTGGTAAGCCCGGCAAAATATTTGTCAATAAGCGTTTTCATAGGCTTTTACGTTGGATGTAATCAAAGATTTTTCTGCGCGCGGCCGAGAGCTTGGCACTGATGCTACGTGGCTTCATGCCCGTCAGCGAGGCCATGAGCGGGAGCGACATTCCTTGTTCCTGTCTGAGGCTGAAGACCCTGCGCTCCGATGGACTGAGGCGCTCGATGGCTTCGCTGAGGAGACGGTCGTTCTCGGCCTCCTCCACGCTGTCGTCGCTCGCGACGGGCTGCGCAACCTCGGGCATCGAGAGGCTCTGGTGGTGTCGCAGCTGCCCGGCCCGCCAGCGACTCACACAGACATTGCGGGCAATGCGCAGGGCCAGGGCACGGAGTTCGCCGCCCAGGGGCAGACGGTCGCGCAATAGCCACAGCCGCAGGAGCGTTTCCTGCGCTACGTCCTCGGCCTCGTCCTCGCTGCAGAAGAACTTCCTGCCCTCGCGCAGGAGGAGAGGCCGGAGACCATCAACATGAGTTATGAATTGCTCGTCGGTCATGGGGCTGCTGGTGCGTTTCTATTCAATAAACGC
>CAMJRQ010000169.1 GCA_946408305.1 uncultured Prevotellaceae bacterium | reverse complement strand
TCTCCATGCCCGGAGTGGCCGGCTTGCGGATGATGACGTTGCCCACTTCGTCGTGCTCGGTCTCGAGGCCCAGCCCGTGGCCGAAGTCTACGAGGAACTGAATCATCTTCTCTTCCTTCTTCGAAGGACGCGGAATGGCATTCACCTTGGCAAAACAGTCAAAGACCGATGCCGGATTTAAGCTGATTTCTTTCATAATATTTGTCTGTTTAGAGCTTTTTCATTAACTTTGCCGTCGCAAAGATAAGAAATAATGTTGAAAATAGCGCTCCTTACCCTTGGAATTGTTGCCTTTGCGGTGCTTCTTTTGTGTCTGCGCATCGCTCTGCGCTCCGACCGCACCTTTGGCAGCAGCCACATCAGCGGGAACAAAGCCATGCGCCAAAGGGGCATCTTCTGCGTTCAGAGCATGGATGCCATGGAGCGCCGCGAGAACCCTCGCCGAGTGAAAGAACATAAACAATAACCATAAAAAGAACAGATTAGAACCGAACGATGAAAAAAATCCTTTTCCCTGCTCTTGCCTTGATGCTGAGCATGACCGCCTGCAACAAGACAGCTCCGAAGGATGCTGCCGAAGAGGGAGCCGAAGAAGCCACACTCCTGAGGATTGCCTATGTGGAGCTCGACACGCTCATGTCGCAGTACCAGCTTTACAAGGACTACAGCGAAGTGCTCACCCAGAAAGGCAACAACATCCAAAACACCCTGGCCAAGAAGCAGAAAGCCCTGGAAAGCCACGCTGCATCGATTCAGAAGAAATACGAGAGCAACGGCTTCACAACGCGCGACGAGTTGGAGCGCGCCCAGAACAGCATCCAGAAGGAGGAGAACGAGCTCCACGAGCTGGCAGCCCGTCTCAACGAAGAGTTCAGCACCGAGCAGGCACGCATCAACGACGAAGCCCGCGACAGCATCCAGGCCTTCCTCGCCATCTACAACAAGACGAAGAAATACGACTACGTCATGATCAAAGCCGGAGACAACTTGCTCATTGCCAACCCCAAGTTTAACATCACCAACGATGTCATCAAGGGGCTCAACAAGCGCTACAAAGTCTCGCCCGAAGTGGCTGCCGCATTGACCGATGTGGAAAAGGAATAGAGATTAGGGATTAGGGATTAATTCTTTAGCATTTCAACAAGTAAACCTTTCATGATGAAAGACCTCTCGCTGCACCTCGAAAGCCTTCTGCTCGACCACGACAGTGTAGTCTATCCGCAGTTGGGAACCTTCACCACCACCTACGTCCCGAGCCGATGGAGCCCCGACGAAGACCTCTTCCTCCCGCCCTACCGCACCGTCTCGTTCAGTGCCGAGGTTCAAGAGGAAGACGAGCTTTTCGTGACCACGCTGGCCAAGCGCTACCGCGTGAGCCAGTCGGACGCCGGAGTGATGTGTGCCGAATACCTCGACTACATCCACCAGGAACTCTCCGAAAACGGAGCCATGGACCTGGGCAGCATCGGCGTCTTCGTGCAGGAGAACGACGACGAGCCTCTCATCTTCTACCCCGCCCCCGCCGGCGTCGCTTCGCCCGAGTTCTACGGGCTCGATGCCTTCCACGTATCCCCCGCCCTGGCGCGCCCCGTCGCCGTCGGCGAGACGAAGCGCAAGACGGCCCTCATTTCCACCGCCGGAAGCGACGAGCACCACATCATCATCCACATAAACCGTACGGCAGCGGAATATGTGGCCACCGCCGCTGCCTGCCTGCTGCTCTTCTTCGGCATCTCGAAACCCGTGCAGAGCACCGATTCGACGCTCCCGCAGGCAGCCGAGACCGAGTTCTTCCTGCCCACCAACCTCATCCCCTCGGTTGCCGCGCAGCCCGTTGAAGCCACAGCCGAAGCCGAGCCCGCGAGCCAAGCCCCCGCAGCCGCCGCCAAGGAGCTCCCCGGCAGCTACGCCATCGTGCTCGCCAGCGCCATCAGCATGAAGAACGCCGAGAACTTCGTCCAGAAGCTCCGTTCCGAGGGCCATCAGGCCGAGGTCTACGTCAAGGGCAACATGGTGCGCGTCATCATCCCCGGCTTCGACACCCAGGAAGCAGGCTATTCGCAGATTCGCCAGATGAAAGCCGGCAACAGCCGCTACGCCAAGGCCTGGCTCATGGAGCTGGGAGACTGACACACCCCGATGAAGCGCGTCCGTTGCCCCAAGTGTGGCCACCCCGTCACGTTCGACGAGAACACCCTCCAGCCCTCCGAGCGCCTCGTCTTCGAGTGCAGTGCCTGCCACAAGCAGTTCGCCATCCGCGTCGGCACGGCCTCGGGTCAGCGCCAGCCAGACGCGCCGAGCGAGGACCAACCCGACGACTCGCTGGGCAGCATCATCGTCGTGGAGAACGTCTTCCACTACCGGCAGGTCATCCCCCTCGAGATGGGCGACAACGTCTTTGGCCGCTTCGTCCGCGGGACGTCCATCAACAAGCCCATCGAGACCGCCGACCCCAGCGTCGACACCCGCCACTGCATCATCCGCGTGCAGCGCAGCCGCAGCGGCCAGCTCCAGTACATCCTGCGCGACGCCCCCTCCGGCACCGGCACCTTCTACATGAACGACATCCTGCGCGACACCGACCGCGTCCGCCTCTCCGACGGTTCCGTCGTTACCATCGGCGCCACCACCCTCATCCTCCAACTCAACGCCGAGGAACCATGAAACGCATTCTGGCCATCGACCTCGACGGAACGCTCCTCACCAGCCAGAAGACCCTCTCGCCCCGCACGCGCCGTGCGCTCCTCGCCGAGCAGCAGAGCGGCTCGCTCCTCGTGCTGGCCACGGGCCGCCCGCCCCACGGCTGCGCCCCCTTCGTCCGCCAGCTCCAGATGAGCCGCTTCGGCGGATACCTCATTGCCTTCAACGGAGCCCAGATTCTCGACCTCCGCTCCGGCCACACCCTCTTCCAGACGGGCCTCTCCACCGCTGCGCTCCCCCACCTCTGCGCCCTCAGCCGCCGACCTGGCTGCACCCTCCTCACCTATCTTGGCGACAAGGTCGTAACCGAAGACGCCCAGAACCCCTACGTCCAATACGCCGCGCGCATCAACCGCATGAGCGTCCTCCAGGCCCCCGACCTCGCCCAGGCCGCCACCGGCCCCGTGCCCAAGTGCATCATTGCCGGCGAGCCCGCCGCGCTCGACCAGATAACGCCCGAAGACGGCTTCGTGCGCAGCGAACCCTTCTTTCTCGAGGTCATGCCCCCGGGCGTCGACAAGGGCACCGCCCTCTCCCGCCTGCTCCGCCACCTCGGCGCCGACGCCTCCTGCCTCACCGCCTTTGGCGACAGCTACAACGACGCCTCCATGCTTGCGCTGGCCGGCACCTCGGTGGCCATGCAGAATGCGCGCCCCGAGATTCGCGCCATGGCCTCCCACGTCACGCTCAGCAACGACCACGACGGCATAGCCCATTTCCTGAGCCGCCCCTGAGGCCTGCGCCCCCATAGAGTCGCGAAAAGATTTTTTACTCACAAAGAATCCAAATTTCTTACCGCCGAACCACTTCGGGCATTCGAGGGGGTGGGTCAAAACGCCTGGCGAAAGGTCGGATTTTCATTGCGAGGAGTCGTATTTTGACTCGTTTCTGCAAATCATCAAAAATTAACCCTCTGATTTTCAGTACATCCAAATTTCGCTCGTCGGGCAGCGAACCGAGGTTCAGCCCGATTTGACAGCTTTCTCGGACAAATACAACGTGTTGCGTCGGGCAAAACACCGTGGAGTTTGAGTCAAAGCTCCACGGTGTTTTGAACGAATAATGC
>CAMJRQ010000168.1 GCA_946408305.1 uncultured Prevotellaceae bacterium | reverse complement strand
AACGTATCCTATCTGTCGGGCCAGGTCCTTGGCCATGGTGCTCTTGCCGCATGACGAGTGTCCGTCGATGGCTATGGTGATTCGTTTCATGTGTGTCTTACCTTATTTAATAGTATATGCGAGCGAGACGGAGAGGGTGGGCGCGCCCATGTGGTATTTGGCATAGGCCAGTCCGAACTGGAAGCGGCTC
The DNA here is from genome assembly GCA_946408305.1 of uncultured Prevotellaceae bacterium. The sequence goes on along the minus strand of CAMJRQ010000168.1, from coordinate 3,599 downwards.
AGATGGAGCCCGGCGCCGAAGCTGAGTCCGGCGGCGTGGGACGAACCGGCTGCCTTCATCTCGCTGGCGCGGCGGAAGTTGTATCCGGCTGCGACGTAGATGTTGCGTGTGGGGCGGATGTCAACACCCAGGTTGAAATGGTTCGTGAGCACGCGGCCTCCGCTCACTTTCTTTCCGCCGTTGTAGAAATAGTCCTTGCTCCAGCGGGTGAGGTCGACCATGGTGAGCGATACGTAGACCGGCGCGTGGGCCAGGCCCTTGGTCACTCCCACCTCCAGGTCGAAGGGCAGACGCTCGTGGTGGTCGGCAAAGGCCTTCACCTGTCCGCCCAGGTTGCGCGCCACGGCCGAGAAGGAGAAGTCGCTCTCCTGGCGGAAATAGTTGAGGCCGAGGTCGACGGCCAGGGCGCACGACGTGAACTCGCCGTAGTGGGAATAGATGAACTTGCCGGCGGCGCCGCCCACCCAGCGGTCGCTCAGCTCGTAGCTGTACTGGCCGGAGAGGCACATGTCGAGCGCCCGCATGTCGCCGATGATCTCGCCCGTGGCGAGCGTCTCCTTCATCTGTCCGTAGCCCACGAAATGGGCCGAGGCGCCCCACGTGCCGCGCTCGCCTGCCAGCTGGGCATAGTGGGCGCTGCCGGCCTTGGTGCCGCGCATGTAGGAGAGGAAGCCGAGCCCCATCGTGTGGTTGCTGACGCTGGAGAGCAGGGCCGGGTTCTGGCTGACGAGCGAGATGTCGTCCTCGACGAGCGAGATGTTCTTCCCGCCCAGCGCCGTGCTGTGGGCCGAGTAGGGGAGACTGAGAAAGTTGAACACGCTCGTACTCTCCTGTGCCTGAACCGCTTCAGGGCTCAGAACCAGGAACAACAGAGAAAGTGTTAAAATAGCAACGTGTTGCGTCGGCCGGAGGAACACGTTGTTCCGGCCCACGCAACACGTTGCGTTTCTCGTCTCACCACGGTGGGTTCTGCTGCTTCTCTTCTCCATTATTTCCGATTTCAGCCTCAAAGGTAATGCATTTTTCTTTCAATAACCCCGAACCGATGCCAAAAATTGCCCCCAAGCGAAAAAAATATCCCTTCTTGGTGTCCCGAATAAAAAAAATGTGCTAAATTTGCCCCGAATAGCAACTATTTCGAAGGAAAAATAAAAAAGAAACATACGTATGAAAGCTGAAAACACAGTAGCAGAGGACCTCAGAGGCCAGAAGTCGACGAACCTGCTCATCGGTTACGTGCTGGCGCTGGCTGCCATCTTCGTGGCGTTCGAGTACACGCAGCGCGAGGTGAAGGTGGTCGAGACGGACAAGATTTACGAATACAACTTCGAGGAGGACATGATTCCCATCACCCAGCAGCAGGAGATGGTGGCTCCGCCGCCAGCTGCCGCCCCCGTGACGCCCGAAATCCTCAATGAGGTGGAGGACGACACCGAGCTTCCCGAGGAAGAGGTGGAGACCACCGAGGAGGTGAACCAGGCCATCACGTCGGTGGTGGGTACGGGTGCTCCCAGTGCCGTGGTGGCTTCGGGCCCCATCGGCCCCGTGGTCGAGGCCGACGATGACGACCGCATCTTCGACGTCGTAGAGCAGAACGCTGAGTTCCCCGGCGGCGACGAAGCCTGCTTCAAATGGCTCAGCGAGCACATCAAATACCCCAGCATCTGCCAGGAACAGGGCGTGCAGGGCCGTGTGGTGGTCTCGTTCGTGGTCAACAAGGACGGCTCCATCGTCGATGTCAACACCATCCGCTCTCCGGACCCCAACCTGACCAAGGAGGCCGAGCGCGTGGGGAAGATGATGCCCAAGTGGAAGCCCGCACGCCAGGGAAACCGCACCGTGCGCTCGCGCTTCAACCTTCCCGTGCTCTTCCGTCTGAACTAAGCCATCCGAGACCGGAACGGAAAATAAGATGCGAGGCTGCTCACCACGAATGGCGGGCAGCCTCTCACGTTATAGAATATAATATACAATGTACACAAGCGACGAACTCCTCCGCCAGGTCAACGATGCACTCGCCGACCTCCGCTACGAGCGCACGCCCCAGAGCCTCTACGAGCCCATACGCTATGTCCTCGGCATGGGCGGCAAGCGCGTGAGGCCCGTGCTGATGCTCATGGCCTGCAACCTCTACGCCGACGACCTGCGCCCCGCCCTCGTGCCCGCCCTCGGACTCGAGACATACCACAACTTCACCCTCATGCACGACGACCTCACCGACCGCGCCGAATATCGTCGTGGCAAACCCTGCGTCCACCGTGTGTGGGGCCCTGATGCCGCCATCTGGAGCGGCGACTCGATGCTCCTGCTGGCCACGCGGTGCATCGCTCAGGCCGGCGACCCACGTGTCATGGACCTCTTCCTCGAGACCGCCCTCCAGGTGAACGAAGGGCAGCAGCTCGACATGGAGTTTGAACACCGCACCGACGTCACCGAGGCTGAGTACATCGAGATGATACGCCTGAAAACCTCCGTCCTGCTGGCCGGCGCCGTCAGGATGGGAGCCATGCTGGCCCATGCGCCCGAGGCCGACCAGGAGGCCCTCTACCGCTTCGGCGAACAGCTCGGACTGGCCTTCCAGCTCCAGGACGACTACCTCGACGTCTACGGCACCTTCGAGACCTTCGGCAAGCGCCCCGGCGGCGACATCCTCTGCAACAAGAAGACCTTCATGCTCATCAACGCCCTGCTCGAGGCCACACCCGAGCAACGGCAGAGCCTCAGCCAGTGGATAGACACCGCCGAATGCGACCCGCAGGAGAAAATCCGCGCCGTCACCAGTCTCTACACCCAGATTGGCGTAGACCGCCTGGCCCGGCAGCGCATCAACGAATACTTCCACCAGGCCCGCGAGAGCCTGGCCCAGGTGAACCTGCCCGACGAGCGCAAACAGACGCTCTGGCAATACGCCCTCGGCATGCTGAACCGCCAGTCTTGACACCCGATGATCGACACCCACAGCCATCTCTACGAGCCCGACTTCGCCACCGACATCGACGAGGTGGTGGCTCGTGCCCGGGCAGCCGGAGTGGAGCACATCCTGCTACCTAATATAAATAAGGAGTCGGTGGACCCCATGCTCGCCCTCTGCCGCGCCTACCCCGGCTACTTCTTCCCCATGATGGGCCTCCACCCCGAGGACGTGCGCGACGACTGGGCTCAGGTGCTCAGCCACATGGAGAAACTCCTCCGTCAGCCCAGTCATCCCTATGTGGCCGTGGGCGAGGTGGGGCTCGACCTCTATTGGGACCGCACCTACGAGGCGCAGCAAATCGAGGCCCTGCGCCGCCAGGTGGAGTGGGCCGCACGCTTCCGTCTCCCGCTCATGATACACTGTCGCTCGGCCCACAAGCAGCTTGTCGGCATCATGGAAGAGTTCCGGCAGGCGAACCTCTCCGGCGTATTCCACTGTTTCGGCGGGACGGTCGACGAAGCCCTCGAGCTGCTCTCCTTCCCCGGCTTTGCGCTGGGCATCGGCGGAGTCGTCACGTTCAAGAAGTCGACCCTCCCCCAGGTGCTCGCCCAGGTGCCCCTTGGCCGCATCGTCCTCGAGACCGATTCGCCCTATCTGGCCCCCGTGCCTCATCGCGGAGGGCGCA
>CAMJRQ010000167.1 GCA_946408305.1 uncultured Prevotellaceae bacterium | reverse complement strand
ACAAAGGGAGCCATGCTGGACAAAGCGAACGCAATCGACTGTAAGGCCCGCCTCTCTGCACAGTCGCTGAACACTTTTCGCGCCCGCCGAGGCAATATTTTCCGCTCCGCATCGTTTCTAATAACAGAGACATAAACGACAGAGAATATGAAAACAACGAAGATTTGGAAACTCGCCCTGGCTGTGCTTGCTGCCTTCTCCCTCGCAGCCTGCGGCAACGACGACGAGTGGAAGACGCGGCTGACGAAAGAGCAGAAAGAGACCTTTGCGCAGCACATCGCGGGCGAATACCCCGGGCAGTACATTATAGTATATAAGAACAAGGACAGCAAGGAATGGACCGACGAGGAGGGCCGGCACCTGACGGAGGCTCACGAGGAAACGGTCGGCGGAGTGCAGATCGATGTGACCGACTCGCAGATGCAGCAGCTCTTCTTCCAGGATTTCCCCGTGGCGCTGGTTGCCCAGGTGGTGGACGAATACGAGGCGCTGAGCCACGCTCTTGCCGAAGTGGCCCCGCAGGCCATCACGGCCCGCTATGGCTTTGCCTACGACGACGACTTCGTGCACATCAAGTGGGCTTTCCAGCCCAACGTCATTCCGCTGCACCTGACCTACGGCGGTGCCGACCACTATATCCGCTTGGAGTTCGACAACAGCAGCTATTACTACACGTCTGCTCCCGAAGCGCTGCAGCAGCCCCACTCGTTCCTGTCGCTCGCCTCGACCGGCGTGATGCTCCAGCTGAAAGCCATCTACGACGGCTCCACGCTCCTGCAGCGCTTCGGAGTGGCGAACGGGAACTACATGCACATAGTCTTCCGGGCGGATTAACTCCCCCTCTCCAAGGGGGAAAGTCGTTGGAAACGCAACTGCTCCCCTTGAAGAGGGGAGCTGTCCGAAGGACTGAGGGGAGAAATTCCGCAGGAATGCCCGCAATGGTTTAATTCGGATTCGTCCCCCAAAATCCAGGGGGGCAGGTTTTGGCAGGGGGCGATTCGTGGTTCAGAGAAAGAGCACCTCGCGGCCGTGGAAAAGGAACGAGCCCGCCACCACGTATTCGCGGCAGGTGGGGGAGAACTGGTCCTCGGCCGTGAAGTGTACGTGCCCGGCCAGGATGCAGCGCAGGAGGGGCTCCTGCTGCAGGCGGGCGATGAAGTCGCGCGTCACGGGGTCCTCCTGCTGCTTCTTGTAGGCTCCTCTTATCTTCGCCGGCCATCCCGTCTGGAGCGGCCCTTCCTCGTTCCAGAAACGGTGCGACATGCGCCAGAGGCGTTTCGTCAGGAGCGGCACGTGGAGGCAGAGCACGATGGGCAGCCCGCGCTCCACTTCCTGCCAGAAGCGCTCCGTCTGCTCTTTGGTGACATAGCCGTAGACGTCGTCCATGGTGATGAAGTTCACGCCGTGCACCACCTGCGACTGGAACGTGAGGTCGAAGGGATAGACCTTCTGCAAGCGCTTGCGCGAGAGGTCCTTGAAGGCTTCGGTGTGCTCCTCGCGGGGCTGGCTGAGCCACATCTCGGGCGAGAACTCGTGGTTGCCCGGCGCACCGATGCTGCCGGGGCCGAAGTAGCGGCGGACGAGGTCGAAGTTGGCCTCGCTCTGCCAGTCGATGAGGTCGCCCGTGTGCACCACGTAGTCCACGTGCTGGCGGGCCCATTCGAGCGCATCGCGCAGCGCCTCCTCCTGTCGTCCGCCGAAGGTGGCGGTGCGATTCTCGCGCAGCTGACGTTTCCGCTCGTTTTCGTAGTCGTAGGCCGCCGTGAGGTGGGAATCGGAGATGTGGAGCACGGAGAAGGGCCGCTCGAGCCCTATCTCGACCAGAGCATAGCTGAGCGACATACGCTCGTGGCTGCCACGCTGCGGAAAGACCGAGGGCTTGTCCTCGGCCCACACGGGCAACTGCGAGGTGGCCACGAGGGCTCCCATGCACCCCATGCGTCTCAGAAAATCTCGGCGGTCAGACATAACTCTTAATTCTTAACTCTTAACTCTTAACTCTCCCACTCACTCCACCTCCATCGGCAGGCTCTCGTTGCCATAGCGGTCTACGGCGGTGACGGCCAGGTGGAGGCCGTAGAGCGTACCCGTGAGCAGGTTATAGGTGTAGGAGGGTTGCCATGTCACGGCCAGCAGGTTCTCGGGCTCGCTGGTGTCCACGGGCTCCGTCTTGCTGGCGTAGATGGCATATCGGCAGGGGCCTGCGTCGGTCTCCACCGGCTCCCACTCCAGCCTTTCGTTGATGCCCTGCAGCCGTTCGCGGCGGGTGAGACGCGGCGTGGGCGGCAGCTCGTCGGAGAGCCACGTCATGGGCGGCAGGAGGGCGGGGTGAGGGTAGAAGTGGTCCTTCAGATAGGCGAGGATGCCCTTCGTGTCGTCCGTCAGGAAACGGCTGCGGAAATAGGCCTGCCCGCCCAGTCCCTGCTGGCGCAGGTAGCAGAGCTGGCGCTGGATGATGCCCAGGTCCCAGTTGCGCTGGCCGGGATGGAGGAAATAGATGCCCAGTCCCGGGGCCACGGTGCGCCCGTAGGCACGTTCCTGCCAATCGGCTGCGAAGGGGTAGAAGTGGTCGCCCTCGAAGTACATCATCGGGCAGAGCATGTCCATCACGCCGTCGCGCAGCCAGGCCTGTGCGTCCTGGTGTACGGTGGTGAGCGCAGCCCATCCGCGGGCCGAGAAACGGCTCAGGTCTTCGTATTTCCCCACGGGCGAGCAGCTCACGCGCACCCAGGGCTTCAGTGCCTTCGTGTCCTCGTAGATGCGAGCCACGATGCGCGTGATGTTGTCGCTGCGCCACTGCGCCTTCGTCTTCCCACGACCGTATTTCTTGAAGGTGGCGGCATCGGGGAACTGGGGCGCGTTCTCGGGGTAGCGGATGTAGTCGAAGTGGAGGCCGTCGATGTCGTAGCGGCTCACGATTTCGTGGCAGAGGCGCACCAGATAGTCGGCCGCGGCGGGCAGGCCGGGGTCGAGATAATACGTGTCGCCCAGTCGGCGCAGCAGCTCGGGATGCGTCGCGGGCAGTGCCTTGCGGCCCATGCGCTTCGCGTTCTCCACCTTGCAGGTGGGAATGGTCACCACCCAGGCGTGGAGCTCCATGCCGCGGCGGTGACACTCGTCGATGGCAAAGGCGAGCGGGTCGTAGCCCGGGTCGCGCCCATACTGGCCGGTCAGGCATACGTCCCACGGTTCCGTCGGGCTGGGATAGATGACCGTGCCGCGGACGCGTGTCTGCAGGAATACCGTGTTGATACCGCACTGCTGCAGCTGGTCGAGCGTCTGGCGGAGCTCCTGTTGCTGGCGCAGGCGCGTCTGGGCGTTGGTGACCTTCGTGCGGGGCCAGTCGAGGTTGCTCAGCGTGGTGAGCCACACGGCCCTCACCTCGTGCTTGGGGGCCGGTGCGGCCGGGTTGAATATATCCTGTGCCTGCAGCGCGGGGCAGGCGATGAGCATCGCAAGGAGGATTCTTATGAGGCGTTTCATGCCACAAATTTACGCAAATAGCCCGAGAACGACAAACGTTACGTCGCAAAAAACGATTCGTCTCTCCCGAAAAGCCCCATCTTGCACTGTGGAACGCCTCGTCTGCCGACGCTTTTACACACTTTTTACATCGTGGTGTAAAACAATTACATCAGGGTGTAAAAAGATTACACCACGGTGTAACGACTCGTGTAACGTGCCGTCCGGGCGCCCTTGGCAGCAAGAAATGACGAAGAAGCTTCCACTCGGCATAAAAAAGAAACCAGTTTCTTTTGCCCTGCTCCCGACTTTTTTGTAATTTTGTGACGGAAAAAGGAAAAATATAGGATA
>CAMJRQ010000166.1 GCA_946408305.1 uncultured Prevotellaceae bacterium | reverse complement strand
TACATGGGAGTGCGTGGGCGCAAGGACATCGAGGCCTTCACTACCATCCCCCTGCTGGGCGAGATACCCCACCGCAAGGACAACCTGGGCGAGGGAGCCATCGTGGTGGACGAACAGACCGACGACTCGCTGGGCGAGGCCTTCCGCATGCTGCGCTTCAGCATGAACTTCATCAACCGCGATGCGCGCGTCATCATGTTCACCAGCACCATGCCCGGCGAGGGCAAGACCTTCATCAGCCGCAACTTCGCAGCCACCATCGGCATCACGGGCAAGAAGGTGCTCCTCGTCGACACCGACATCCGAAAGCGCACGCAGAGCCGACTGGCCAACCGCGGCAGCCGCAACGGACTGACGGCCTATCTCTCGGGCGCCGTCGACGACCTGCGCAGCCTCATCACCACCGAGAGCCGCGAGCACAACGTGGACTTCCTGCCCGCAGGCATCACGCCTCCCAACCCCGCCGAACTGCTCATGAGCCACCGGCTCGACGAATGTTTCGAGCAGCTGAAGACGATGTACGACTACATCATTGTGGACAACGTGCCCGCCCAGGTGGTGGCCGATGCTGGCATCGTGAACCGCGTGGCCGACATGACCATCTACGTCATCCGCGAGGGCAAGCTCGACCGTCGCTATCTGCCCGAGCTCGAGCGACTCCACCAGGAGGGCAAGTTCAACAACCTCTGCATCATACTGAACGACAGCGACGTGGAGCGCAAGAAGTATGGCTATGGCTATGGCTACAAGTCGGAAGAAAAGCGCACGGGCCTGGCCCGCCTCTTCCATCGCCACCATCACAAGCACAAATCGTAACCCTAACACACATAAAAAAATCAGACAAGCTATGGAAGGAATAATCGGAGCCATCATCATCGGGTGCCTGGCAGGTTTCTTTGCCAACAAACTCATGGGCGGCGAGGGCGGCCTGCTCTTCAATCTCATCCTGGGCATCCTGGGCGGTGTCATCGGCGGCTGGCTGCTGCCTCTGCTGGGCATCACCTGGGGCGGACTGCTGGGCCAGCTCGGCACGGCCATCGTGGGTGCAGTCATCGTGCTGTGGATAGCCTCGATGGTCAAGAAGTAGCACCTCGCTATTCGAAAAAAAAAGAAGGGCTGCCTGCCGGACAACGAACTCCGGCGGGCAGCCCTTCTTCATTTCCTGGGCGAGGGATTTCCTTTTCTCAAATATTCTTCGTACCTTTGCAGCCGTTATCAGGGGTGCCCCGTCGGTTGGCGGGGCTGAGAACATACCCTTAAGCATCTGAACCGGGTCGTACCGGCGTAGAGAGTATGAACAACTTAAATCAAAAAAAAGGACGATGAACAAGAAAATTGTCTGTGCCGTGCTCCTTTCGGGCATGGCCGGGAGTGTGTGTGCACAGTGGACGTCGGACAGCCTGGCCTACGAACGGCGGCTCTCCGAGGTGCAGGTATCGGCTGTCAGGGCGCCCAAGAACGCCCCCTTTGCCGTGACGAACGTGGAGTATAAGGAGCTGCACGACTTCAGCCGCTCGGGCCAGGAGCTGCCCTTCCTCTTCTCCCGCACGCCCGGCGTGATGGCATGGAGCGAGAACGGACTGGGCACGGGAACCACCTACATGCGCATCCGCGGAGCCGGCGACAGCCGCATCAACGTGACGCTCGACGGCGTGCCCCTCAATTCGCCCGAAGACCAGTGTGTCTTCTGGGCCAACATGAACTCGTATGCCGCCTTCCTGGGCAGCGCGCAGATTCAGCGCGGCGTGGGCTCGTCCACGCTGGGCGACGGCGCCTTTGGCGGCACGGTGGCCCTCTCGTCGCGCGCCTCCGGCCTCGTGCCCACGCTCGAGGTCTCGGGCAGCTACGGCTCCTACAACACCTACAACGTGGGTGCCAACTTCGGCACCGGCCTGCGCTGGCACCACTGGACGCTCGACGGCGCATGGCACCACACCGGCACCGACGGATACATCCACGGCACCCGCGGCAACTCGGGCTCCTATTATGCCAATCTCTCCTATCAGCGGGGCGACGGCACGCTGCGCGTAAGCTACAAGAACATCGGCAATTACGAGCACACCGGCCAGGCCTGGAACGGAGTGACGGCCGGCAACAACGACTATTCCCTGAACGTCTACGACGGCATCCGCACCTACAAGGACATGCACCGCGCCGGGCTGGGCCGCTACAACAGCCTCTACGAAGCCTTCGTGCCCGACTGGGAGGGCGGATGGACCACCGAGCGCTACCAGAAGACCGACGGCTCCCTCTGGCCCCGCACCAACGACAACTTCTGGCAGAACCGCAGCCTGCTCTCGCTGGTCTACCAGATGGCGCCCCGGTGGACGCTCTCCGGCACGCTCTACTACATGCGCGGCTCGGGCTACTACGACGAGTTCCGCCCCGAGAACAAGCTCTCGAAGTTCGGCCTCCCCGTCCTCATCCTGGCCGACGGCTCGGAGCTGAAGAAGACCGACTTCGTGCGCCAGAAGGGCCTCACGCAGGACACCTACGGCATGACGTGGCACGCCCGCTACGAGTCGGACCGCTGGGACGTCGTCACCGGCGCCAACTTCCAGAACTTCGAGGCCAGCCACTGGGGCTATCTCACCTATGTCGCCCATCCCGAACTGGCCGAGCGGCTGGGCCATAAGTACCAATACTACGACGCCGGGGCCGACAAGGCCGACGCCAGCCTCTTCGGCAAGGCCACGCTCCACATGACGCCCCACTGGGACGCCTTCGCCGACCTCCAGTATCGCCACGTGAGCTTCGCCACCAGCGGCATCAACGACAAGTTCTATGCCACCGAAAGCTCCTACTACAACCAGCCGCTCGACATCCACCGCAACTACAACTTCCTCAATCCCAAGGCCGGACTGAGCTTCCACCGCGGCGGCCACCGGGCCTACGTCTCCTATGCCCTGGGCCACCGCGAGCCCGAGCGCAACAACTTCACCGACAATGGCTCCTATCCCGCCCCGCGCGCCGAGTACGTCCACGACACCGAGCTTGGCTACACCTTCGGCAACAGCCGCTGGCACGCCGGCGCCAACCTCTATTATATGGCCTATCGCCACCAGTTCGTGCAGACGGGCCAGCTGAGCGACATCGGTGAGAAGCTCACCACCAACGTCGACGAGAGCTACCGCATGGGCGTGGAGCTGACGGCCGGCGTGAACGTCACCAAGTGGTTCTCGCTCGAGGCCAACGCCTCGCTGAGCCGCAACCGCATCACCGACTTCGATGAGGTGGTCGAGACCTACGACGACGCCTGGAACGACCTCGCCCCCACCACCGTCCACTACGACCACTCGACGCTCGCCTTCTCGCCCGCCGTGCTGGCCAACGGCTTTGCCGACTTCCACCTGAAACGCTTCCAGGCCGTGTGGCACACGGGCTTCGTCTCGCGCCAGTATCTCGACAACACCGAGTGCAGCGCACGCTCGCTGCCGCGCTTCACGCGCTCCGACCTCCACCTCTCCTACGACTGGCGCATCTCTCCCCGTGGCCTCAAGAGCATCCGCTTCGGGCTCGACCTCAACAACCTCTTCAACCGTCGCTACGCCGCCGGCGGATGGGTCTACAGCAGCATCGTGGGCGAGGACCATCCCGTCGACAACCGCTACTATCAGATTGGCTACGTGCCCATGGCCGGGTTCACCGCGATGGGCAACCTGACGCTCCGCTTCTAAACATGGACTGGGCGCGCTTCACCGAGGTGGCCGGACTCCTGCTCGGCCTGCTCTATCTCTGGCTCGAATACCGGGCCGACTGGCGCATGTGGATTGTCAGCGTCATCATGCCCATCAACTCGCTCTTCGTCTATTGGCAGG
>CAMJRQ010000165.1 GCA_946408305.1 uncultured Prevotellaceae bacterium | reverse complement strand
TCTGAGCCTGGGCAATCATCTGGCGCAGGCTGCCGATGGTCTGGTTCACGCTGTCGAGTGTGGCCTCGAGGCGCAGCTGGTTGAGGTGGTCGGTGAGGGTGACCACGTTTTCGCCGGCTTTGTTGAAAGTGGATGTCATCTGCGGGATGTCGTTCTTCAGCAGGTGGTTCAGCTGGATGGTGCTTTGGTTGAGGTTGGCGCTCACGTGTTCGGCGTTCTGCATGATAAGGGGCAGGTTGGGGTCGGCCGCCAGGCGGTTGAGCGAAGCGATGAGGGTGTCCACCTTGGCCACCACCTGCTCCACCTGGGGCATCATCTCGGCCGCCTTCGACATGAGTCCGTCCGAGTCGCTGCCGGGGATGGTGTCGCCGGGGTGGTAGGCTTCGGTGAGGTTGGTGGCCAGCAGCAGATTGAGCGTGCAGCCTCCGAGCACGGCTTCGTCCAGTTTGGCCGTGCTGCCCTTGGGGATGCGCAGGTTGTGGTCGACGGCAATCTGCACCACCACCTGTCCCGGCTTGGCGTAGTCATAGAGCACGTTGCTGACGATGCCCACGTCGTAGCCGTCGGCATAGACGGTGCTGCTCTTGGAGAGCGCTTTGGCGTTGTTGAACCTTATATAATAAGTGTTTTGGTTCGAGAAAAGTTTCACTCCCTTCAGGAAGTTGATGCCCAGGAAGAGCATCACCAGGGCCACGATGCCCGTCACTCCGATTTTCAGTTCGTTGGATAGTTTCATCAGTGTATGTCTTTCTTATAAGCCACGAAGGCGTTGTAGATGCTTTTGGCCATGGCGGCCTGTCCGGCCGTGGAGCCCAGATACTGCTCCTCGGTGGGGTTGTTGATGTAGCCCAGCTCCACGAGTGCCGAGGGCATTCCGGTGGCTCGGAGCACGAGGAATCCGGCCTGGTGCACGCCCTTGTCCTTGCGCTTGGCCGTCGTGCGGAACTGTTTCTGAATCTCGCTGGCCAGCTGGACGCTCTTTTCCATGTTCTTGTCCTGCATCAGTTCGAAGATGATGTAGCTCTCGCTGCTTTTGGGGTCGAAGCCCTCGTAGCGCTGTTCGTAGTTGCTCTCCAGTGTGATGACGCTGTTCTCGCGCTTGGCCACCTCCAGGTTGTCGGCTGCGCGGTGCATTCCCAGGGTGTAGGTCTCGGTGCCCTGCGGCCCAATCTTGGCTGCGGTGCTGTTCACATGGATGCTGATGAAGAGGTCGGCCTTGGCCTTGTTGGCGATGTCGGCTCGCTCGTTGAGCTCCACGAAGACGTCCGTCTTGCGTGTGTAGACCACCTTCACCTCCGGGCAATTCTTTTCCACCAGCCGCCCCAGCTCGAGCGCCACGGCCAGGTTGATGTTCTTCTCCTTGTATTTGCGTCCGGCGGCGCCGGGGTCTTTCCCTCCGTGGCCGGCGTCGATGACCAGCGTGAAGGCCTGAATGCTTGCCGTTGCCATCAGGCAGAGCAGGGCGAGGGCTATTCTTTTCATCCGCAGTTGATTTTGAGCGCAAATGTACGAAAAAGTAGCGAAAAACGAAACAAAACACGCCCTTTTCCCTACGGTTTTGGCGAAAAGCGGGTAAAAATGTTGCGATTTTGTTTTGATTTTGCGCGCAAAATAGTAATTTTGCATACCCAAAAGACCATTTTCACGCCAAAAACAACGAAACGATGAGAAAGTCCCTCCTCCTTCCCCTCCTCTCCCTGTTGCTGCTCCTTCCGACCGGCTGCTCGGAGAAAATCGACAAATCGGCCCGCTACGTCTTCCAGCACGAGACGGCCTTGAGCTATCTGGAGAAGCACGAGCAGTTCAGCCAGTACGTCGAGCTGCTGCAGCAGGTCCCCGTGAGCGACGTTTCCGCCACCACCATCAGCCAGCTCCTCTCGGCGCGCGGCAACTACACCGTCTTTGCCCCCACCAACGAGGCCATCCAGACCTATCTCGACACGCTCTGCCAGATAGGCATGATTCCCGCCCCCTCGTTCGACGCCTTCGAGGATAGCCTGAAGCTCGACTCCATCCGCCGCGTCATCGTCTACAACAGCATCATCGACAGCGGCGACGACGAGTCGGCCATCGAGACGGTCGACTTCCCCAACCGTTCGGGCAACGAGATTGAGCGGGCCAATATGAACGACCGCAAGCTCACCGTCTACTATCGCGAACTCTCCGACTCCATCCTCATCTTCAACCGCTTTTCCATGAACGAGCGCAACCGTGACATCTACGTGCTCAATGGTTTCATCCATCAGATGGACGACGCCATCGTGCCCCGCAACATCACGGCCCGCGACTATCTCCAGGAGGTCATCGACCTGGCCAAGCCCCCCTTCCTCACCATGGCCCGCCTGCTCAGCGAGTGCGGACTCTTCGACACGCTCTCCCGCGAGCGCGACGAGGTCTACGAGCGTCTCTACCGCCACGGACAAGTGCACGACCTCAACAGCATCAACACGCTTGGCTTCCACGAGGGCGGCACGGCCTTTGCTCCCGAACATCGCAAGTATGGCTTCACCATCTTTGCCGAGACCGACGACTTCTGGCGCGAGCAGGGCATCGACCCCCAGAGCGCCGACCTTGCCGACAAGGTGCAGCAGTGGGTGCTCGACAACAAGCAGTACGCCTCCACCGACCGCTTCTCGGCCGACAAAAACTATACCTCGCCCCAGAACCTCCTCTATCAGTGGGTCACCTACCACCTGCTGCCCATGCGCATCCCCTCCAACCGCCTCGTCATCCACCACAGCGAATACGGCTACTCTCTCGATACCAAGCGCCTCGGCATCCCCGTGTGGGACTTCTACACCACCATGGGCCAGCCCCGCCTGCTCAAGGTCTACGAGAGCCGCGTCACGCAGGGCGTCTGCCTGAACCGCTTCCCCTATCTCGACAACGGTCGCAAGGCCGACTATCAGGAACTCTCCTGCCCGACCGAGCGCGAGGGCTCCCGCGTGATGGCCTCCGACCCTCGCGCCGTGCTCTCCGATGTGCTCAACTGTAACATCTATCCCATCGACCGCCCCCTGGCCTACACCGACGATGTGCGCGCCCAGATGCAGCGCTACCGCATCCGCTTCGACGGCATGACGATGTTCCCCGAAGCCATGAACAACGACATCCGCAAGATGGAAAGCTCGGCCGCCCGCCAGCAGCAGGTCTACATCCCCGACAACTCCATCTATCCCTATTTCGAGAACATGTGGGTCAACGAGGGCACCAACTTCGTCTACTTCAATGCCTATGGCTACAACTGGTGCAACCTCTATTCCGATGAGATGAAGGCCGTGGGCCGCTTCGAGATGACCTTCCGTCTGCCCCCCGTGCCCCGCGCCGGCATCTACGAGCTGCGCTATGGTTTCAACGCCAACGAATTCCGCGGCATCGTGCAGGCCTACTTCGGGCCCGACCTCGACCATCTCTCCGTCACCGGCATCCCCATCGACCTCCGCTCCACCACCGACTGGGTGTCGCGCTTCGGCTACGAGCCCGACACCGAAGACACCGTCTACAATGCCGAGCTCGATAAGCGCATGCGCTTCCACAACTACATGAAGGGTCCCATGGCCGACTGCATGCTGGGCAACACGGCCCGCACGGCCCGCATAGAGCCCATCTCGGTGATTGGCTACGTCCCCGTGCGCTGCATCATTGCGCGCCAGTTCATGCGCCCCGACCAGCATTACTACGTCCGCATGAAGTCCGTCTCCGACCAGGAACGCAAGGAGTTCCAGCTCGACTACTTCGAGTGGTGCGCCAAGGAGGTCTACGACAACCCCGAGGTACCCGAGGATATCTGGTAGGGGGGTGTAGCGTTCTTTCCGGGCGCAGATTCAAGAAATTTTACCGAAACCCCGCGCTGCGGTACTTCGCGCCCCGCCGAAACCCCGATGAAATTCGGTGAGATTCGGTGGGGCACGTTGCGTTT
>CAMJRQ010000164.1 GCA_946408305.1 uncultured Prevotellaceae bacterium | reverse complement strand
TAAAAAAAGCTGCAATTTGACAGTATTTCACATATCGCAGGCGCTCCCGCTCGAGAAAATTCAAAACAAGTTTTGCATTTCTTCTCGCTTATCCGTACCTTTGTCCCCCGGTATGAGACATGGACTGGTATTGGAGGGCGGCGGACTGAGGAGCCTCTTCTCGGCCGGCGTGATGGACGTGATGATGGAGGCCGGCATAGAACCGGACGGCATCATCGGGGTGTCGGCCGGCGCCACGTTTGGCTGCAACTACAAGTCGCGCCAGGCCGGACGTGCGCTGCGCTACAACATGCGCTTCCGCCACGACTGGCGCTACATCAGCCTGCGCAGCTGGCTCCTGACGGGCGACCTCGTGGGGGCCCGCTTCAGCTATCACACGATGCCCGACGAACTCGACGTCTTCGACCGTCGGGCCTTCCGCGAGAACCCCGCCGCCTTCTACGTGGTCTGCACCGACGTGGCCACCGCCGAGCCCGTCTACCACCGCATCGACGACATGACGGGCCAAGAGATGGAATGGCTGCGCGCCTCGGCCAGCATGCCGGTGGTGAGCCGCGCCGTGGAAATCGACGGCCGCCGCTTTCTCGACGGGGGCATCTCGGACAGCATCCCCCTACGCTTCTTCCAACAGGAGGGTTACGAGCGTTGCCTCGTCATTCTGACCCAGCCCGTCGGCTTCCGCAAGGAGCCCACCCGCCTGATGCCCTTCATCCGCCTGGGATGCCGCCACCGCGCCATCGTCGAGGCCATGGCAAAGCGCCATCTGATGTACAACGCACAGCTGGACTACGTGGCCCGCGAGCAGCAGGCCGGCCGCATCATGCTCATTCAGCCGCAGCAGCCGCTCGGAATCGGGCGCACCGAGCTGAAGGCCGACAAGATGCAGCGCGTCTACGACCTGGGACGCCAGACGGGCTCCGACCTCCTGCCGCAAATCTTAGCGTTCTTCGGAGGAGGCGAGGGTAAACAGGAGGATTTGTGATTTTCCCGCTTGCTGCTTGCCCCACCCCTACCCCTCCCCAAGCGTGGGGAGGGGAGTTCGATAGCTTCTCCGTTCACAAAAAATTTTTCTAATTGTCTTAATTGTCGTTCCCGAAAACATAAACATTTCTTACTTCCGCATTGCAACCTCCCAAATTTTACCCCTCGGAAAACGGCGTGAGGAACGATTAGATTCGGTGCGCCACGGTGCGCCGCAATTCAAAATTCAAAAATCAAAAATCAAAACCTCTTGATTTTCAGCGTTCACGAAATTCGATTTTTCCCGATGAAACCGGGATTTTTTGCGAAGGAACGTGCTCTTGGGGCAAATGCAACGTGTTGCGTTGGCCGGAACAACGTGTTGCGTTGGCCCAAACCCCTAAAGCTTTCCGTTTTGATCGAACTTTCCGGAAAAGTAGACGATGCGGAATGTAAGTAAATCGTCACTGATTCGATGCAGGCCGGAGGCGATAGGTGGCCCCCCGACGGGTGGGCATCTCGATGCGCTCTCCGGCGAACGTCTGGCGGTGCCGGCCGCAGCTGACCTGCACTTCGCGGCCCGGCCAGGGGTTCTGGAGCGTGAGGTGGCGCCCCTGCTCGCTCTGGATGACCACGTCGGAGACTTTGCCCCCGCTCAGGCGGGCCGAGACGAGGAAGGCGCCCTCGCAACGGATGCGGCGGAACGAGGCATCGAGCGAGCGCGGCCACGTGTGGAAGAGGCGCACCACGTTCTGGTGGCCCGTGCAGAGCATGAGGTTGACGGTGTTGGGCACGGTGCTCCAGTTCTCGGTGCCGTGGGGGTTGTTGCGCTGGAAACCGTTGGGGTACGTGCGGAGCGAATAGTCGTGGAGCTGGTGGAGAATCTCGTCGCCGGGATGGCCCACACGCACGGCAGCGGGATAGAAACTGTTCGTGCCGTTGAAGTCGGCCCAGCGGCTCATGACGCGGATGGTGTTGCGGGCCACCTGGAGTAGTTCTGCGGGGCTCTCGAGGCCTATCTGGCCGCCGGGATAGATGTGCTGAATGCCCAGCGTGTTGTTCACCCACCAGTCGGTGCCCCGCTCGGTGTAGCGGAAGACGGTGAGGCCGTCGCGCCGCTGGGTGGGATAGTCCGAGAGGTGGTCGCGCCGCTCGAGCCAGACGGGGCGCCGCTCGGCATCGACGCCGAGGAACTCGCTCATGTCATTCGCCAGCGTCATCACCATGCGTACGAGACCGAGCGAGAGGATGGGGTTGACGGTGCCCACGGTGCCCTCGTGGATGGCGTCGTCGAGGATGACGTAGCGCCCGCCGTCGGGCGTCAGATAGTGCTCCCAGAAGGTGGCCACGCTGCGCACGAAGGGATAGACCTCGAGGGCGAACGAGCGATCCCACGTGTGATAAAACTGCATGGCCAGGTTGACGACGGCATAGGCGGCATTGCTCTTCTGGCCCCAGAAGAGTCCGCCGGCCTCGACGTTGCCTCCCTTGAGCCAGTCGGGGTGATAGTGCTCCATGTGGGGTGTGATGCGCGTGGTCTCGATGCCCAGCGGCCCGATGCCCACGGGCAGCATGATGCCCTCGTCGATGCCCGTCACCTGGCGGGAATAGTAGCGTCCGCGCTCCATGAAGTCGAGCAGCGGGCCGTAATAGGGCCGTGCCTGCTCGATGCGGTTGGCCGAATAGAGGGCGTAGTAGGGCGCCATGTGGTTGTAGTTCAGATGGTAGTCGCCATACCAGTCGGGGCGTTCCTTCGTAATCCACGTGCCAAAGAGGGGCGGCGGGAAGCTGGCATCGCGACTGCACGAGGCCATGCCGTAGAGCGAGAGGTAATACTGTCGCTCGACGTCGGCATCGGGGATGCTCACGTAGGAACGCTCCCAGTAGGCGTGCCACCAGCGGCGGTGGGCCTGGGCGATGAGGGCGGCGCGGCGCGCTCCGCAGGAAGCCACGCGGCCGATGACCGTGGCCAGGCAATCGGCCGACTTGAAGTTGCTCGAGAAGGCGCAGACGAGCGTGAGCGTCTCACCGGGTCGCAGGGTGAAGGCCGTGTCGGAGCGTTCGATGATGCGCATCGCCACGGCCGCACGAGTGGGGATGTCTACCGAGTCCTGGAAGGCGCGCTCGATATAGCGTATGCCCTCCGACGTCCGCCCGCGCCGCCGCTCCTCGGGAAAGCGCAGCTCGTCGGCATAGCGCAGCTCGATGTCGTCGGCCCCGGGCAGCGTGAGCGCCACGGAGCCCGAAACGGGCCGCGAGCCATCGGCCGTGAGACGCAGCAGCAGCACGTCGTCGGTGGCGGCCACGAGGCTCTGGCACGTGAGGCTGGCATCGGGCTGGGCGAGGCGGATGGTGGTGACGGCGTCCCAGAGGTTCTGGCTGACGCGGTATTCGGCTCCCTCCATCTGGGGCAGCGAGAGCGTCAGGCGGCCCAGCACGGCGGGAAAGGCCTCGTTGTGGGCCGAGCGCAGCCGCCAGAAATCGTTCCGCGCAAGGTGGAACACGAGCCGCTCCGATGGGCCGGAGAGGGCCACGCCCGTGAAACCGTTGCCCAAGAGCGGGGCGTCGACCGAGCAGTGGGAGGGTGTGCGCTGCGGCGGTGTGGTGATGACAACCGACTGGCGGCGCAGGATTTGCTCGGCCGTCTGGGCCGCGGCGGGCAGGGCAACGACCATCAGGGCCAGCCCCAGGAGGAGGGTCTTGCGTAGGTTCATGTGTGTTCCTTAATTTATTGTTTTTCGGGAGGGGGGAAGGGAGCGGTCAGAAGTTCTCGGCCTTCAGCTGGAAATAGGCCTGCGGGTGGTTGCAGACAGGGCACACCTCGGGAGCCTCCTTGCCCACGTGGATGTGTCCGCAGTTGCGGCACTGCCACACGGCGTCGCCCTCGCGGCTGAAGACCAGCTTGCCCTCCACCTTCTCCAGCAGGCGGCGGTAGCGCTCCTCGTGGGCCCGCTCGATGGCAGCCACGCCCTC
>CAMJRQ010000163.1 GCA_946408305.1 uncultured Prevotellaceae bacterium | reverse complement strand
TCCAGCCTGATTCCTCGCACGCGGGCGGACTCACGGAGATGAAGAAGATCGCCGCCGTCGCCGAAGAGCTCGGCGCCGACAAGAAGGACATCCCCGCCCTGGCCCAGCAGGCCCTGGCCGACGTCTGCACGCCCGGCAATCCCCGCGACGTGACGCTCGAGGACATCACCGCCCTCTATACCAAGGTACTGTAAATGCATTTCGACGAACTTCTGGCCGTGCTCCGCAGCACGGAAAGCGACATAAGGGTCCGATACACCGAACTGTATCGGATTCTTTGTCTCGTGCTCAGCGAGGCCACGGCCGGAAGTTCGCTCACCTTCAGCGGACCCTTTGCCCGCCTCACCTTCCTGGCCACGGAGCTTCGCATGAGCGACCGCCTGCGGCAGCGCCTGAATGCCTGCCGAGGCCGATGTCGCGAGCTGGCCACCGAGGACGACGCCTCGCTCCAGGCCGCCCTGCCGCACGACGTGCGCGCCGTGGCCGAGCTGCTGAGCCTCGTCGCCGACCGTCCCATCCCCGCCTCGCTCCTCGGCCAGCTGCCGCGCAGCCAGACGGTTCCCTTCGAGAGCCGTCGCAGGCTGGACTACATGCGGGTGTGCGTCCTGGAGTGGGACGAAGCGACCATCCTGGCGCAGCCCGACGACGAGCTTGCGCAAGCAGTGCGCATTGCTTGCGCAAGCGAGGACAATCGCTTGGGCAAGTGGGACTACGTGCTTAAGCTTGTCTCCGTGGGCACCCAGCTGAACCTCATTCGCGCCGAGGAGCGCGACGGGTTGCTCTATCCCGAAATCATCATCGTGGAGCCCGATTATCTGGTGGACATCTCGGCCGTGGCCGCCTGCTTTGCCGAGCACGGTGCCTCGGCCTATCTCCATCTGCTGCGGCGCTTCCAGCCCTCGCCCCGCTCGCTGGCCATCCTGCTGGGAAACATGGCCGGCCAGATGCTCGACGACGAGGTGAACCGCCGCTCTGCCGAGCCCGTGCCCTATCGCGAGACGGCCCTGCGCTTCATGCACCGCTACGCCATCGAGCTGGCCACCACCACCGAGTCGCTCCAGGGCTTCCACAAGGAGGCCATGGAACAGCAGCAGAACATACGCCAGCTGCTCCAGGCTGCTGCCAGCGAGGACTCGGCGCTGCGCATGGACCATCTGCTCATCGAACCCTCCTTCTTCTGCGAGATGCTGGGCCTGCAGGGACGTATGGACCTCATGCAGGACGACTTCCGCGTGCTCATGGAGCAGAAGTCGGGCAAGCGCGACTTCCTCACGCAGGGTCACCGCGAGCCTCACTACGTGCAGATGCTGCTCTATCAGGCCGTGCTGCACTACGGCTTCGGCCTGCGCAACGACCAGATATCCTCCTATCTGCTCTACAGCAAATATCCCGACGGACTGCTCCGCGAGGGGCCCGCGCCCCACCTGCTCTTCGAGGCCCTCAGGCTGCGCAACCAGATGGTTTTTCTCGACTTCAGCATGAGCCGCGGAGGCTCCCACATGCTGGACCGCCTGACGCCCGACCGGCTGAACACACGAGGCGTCGACGGTCGCCTCTGGACCGAATTCCAACGACCCCAAATCGAGGCCCTGCTCCGCCCCGTGCACGAGGCCGACGCCCTTAGCCGCGCCTATTTCCACCGCATGACCACCTTCGTGGCCCGCGAGCACCAGCTCTCGAAAATCGGTACGCCCGGCCGAGAAGCCAGTGGCATGGCCTCGCTCTGGAACAGCAGTATGGAGGAGAAACTCGTGGCGGGAAACCTCTTTGCCGACCTGACGATTGCCGAGACCTGGAGCGACGACGGCTCGGAGAGCGTGGACCGCCTGCTGCTCCGTCGCCCCGCCGAGACGCACGACTATCTGCCCAACTTCCGCCAGGGCGACATCGTCCTGCTCTACGACTACGCCGAAGGGGACGAGCCCGACGTGCGCCGCGCCATTGTTTCGCGGGCCCACATCGTCGAGATTACCACCCAGCACATCCTGCTCCAGCTGCGCGCCACGCAGCGCAACCTCTTCTTCTTCCAGCCGCGCGAGGGCCGCCGGTGGGCCGTGGAGCACGACTCCACCGAGGCCTCCTTCACCTCGCTCTATCGCTCCGTCTATTCCCTCTTCAGCGCCACCGAGCGCCGCCGCCAGCTGATTCTGGCCCAGCGCGAGCCCGAGGTGGACACCGAGGTCACTCTCCACGGCGACTACAGCCAGGGTGGCCACACGCCCCATTTCAACCAGCTCGTCCTCCAGGCCCGGCAGGCGCGCGACTGTTTCATCCTCATCGGGCCGCCGGGCACGGGCAAGACGTCGTTCGGGCTGATGAACATCCTGCGCGAGGAGCTGCTCGACGACGAGGCGAGCGTCCTGCTGCTCTCCTACACAAACCGCGCCGTCGACGAGATTTGCTCGAAGCTGGCCGAGGACGGTCTGCCCTTCCTGCGCATCAGTTCCGAGCAGACGTGTCCCGAAGCCTTCCGCCCCCAGTTGCTCAGCGAGGTGGCCCGCGGGTGCAGCACCACGGCCGAGCTGCGCGAACGGCTCACGGCTGAGCGCATCGTGGTAGCCACCACCACGAGCATGACGGCGCAGATGGGCCTCTTCGCCCTGCGACGCTTCTCGCTGGCCATCATCGACGAGGCCTCGCAGATTCTGGAGCCCCACCTGCTGGGGCTGCTCTGCGCCCGCCACGGCGAGCACGACGCCATCGGCCGCTTCGTGCTGGTGGGCGACCACAAGCAGCTGCCGGCCGTCGTGCAGCAGGAACCCACGGAGTCGGCCGTCGTGGAGCCCGAGTTGCGCCAGATAGGACTCCTCGACTGCCGCGAATCGCTCTTCCAGCGCCTGCTGCGATTGTTGCCACATGACTCGCCCTTCGTCTTCCGCTTCGACCATCAGGGGCGCATGCACCCCGACGTGGCCCGCTTTGCCAACCTGCATTTCTACGGCGGACGGCTCCAGCCCGTGCCTCTGCCCCACCAGACGGCGCCGCTCCACTTTGACCACACCGACCCCGCCGACCCCATGCAGCAGCTCCTGGCCCACCAGCGGGTGCTCTTCCTGCCCGCCGAGCGTCCGCCCCACAGCGAGTCGCCCAAGGTGAACGAGAACGAGGCCACCCTCATCGCCCAGGCCGCGCGGGCCGTCTATCGGCTCTGCGAGCAGAACGGGCGCCCCTTCAGCCCCCTCACGTCGCTGGGCATCATCGTGCCCTACCGCCACCAGATTGCCGTCGTGCGCAAGCACATCGCCCAGTACGGCATCGACGAGCTCAACCAGATAAGCATCGACACGGTGGAGCGCTACCAGGGCAGCCAGCGCGACGTCATCATCTACGGCTTCACCGTGCAGATGCCCCACCAGCTCGACTTTCTCTGTGCCCAGTCGTTCCAGGAGGACGGCCAGACCATCGACCGCCGCCTGAACGTGGCCCTGACCCGCGCTCGCGAGCAGATGGTGCTCATCGGCAACCCCGAGCTGCTCGCGCTCAATCCGGTGCTCAGGGATATCACGATGCTTTGAGGTGACCCGGACCCGGACCCCCCACCCGACCTCCCCCGAGGGGGAGGAGAGTTTTTTGGGGGGCAGCAGCAAATAGACTCCCCGCCCCTTTGAGGGGAGGGGTGGAGCGAAGCGAGGGGTGGGGTAAACAGCGAGCGGGGAAATCACAATTTCTGGTTGCTTACCCCACCCCTGCCCCTCCCCTCAAAGGGGCGGGGAGTCCATTACCGTCTTGTTCCTCTGCCATAAAATTGTCTTAATAGTCGTTCCTAAAAATATAAACATTTCTTACCACCGCGTTGCATCCCCGCGAATTCTACCCCTCGAAAAACGGCGTGAGGAACGGTGTGATTCGGTGTGCCACGGTGCGCCGCAATTCAAAATTCAAAATTCAAAAATCAAAACCTCTTGATTTTCAGCACTCCCAAAATTCGGTTTTTCCCG
>CAMJRQ010000162.1 GCA_946408305.1 uncultured Prevotellaceae bacterium | reverse complement strand
ACGATGCTGTTGTCCACAATCATGCCGAGCACCACGATGAGGCAGGCCAGCGTGATGGTGTTCAGGGGGATGCCCAGGGCATACATGATGCCCGTGGAGATGAAGGTGCTCAGCGGAATGGTCAGGGCGGCCACCACGGCGCTGCGCCAGGGGAAGAGAATCATCATCACCAGCACGATGATGACCATCGAGATGATGAGGTCGCGCATGAAATCGTGCACCGACGCTCCGACAACCTGTGGAAGGTCGGTGATGCGGCGAAGGTCGACATCGTCCGGCAGATAGTCCGACTTGAACTGCGCCAGAACCTCGTCGACCTGCTCGCCGTAGCGGACGATGTTGTTGCCCGAGTTCATCTCGAGGGAGAGCAACACACAGCGGTTGCCGTTGTTCTCGATGTATTGGCGGCTCGTGTCGTATTCGCGGCGCACCTGGGCGACGTCGCCGATGCGCACCACCCGGTTCTCTCCGTCGGTGTAGATAATCTGGTTGGCAATCTCCTGTTCGCTCTTCTCGGTGGGCGCGGAGTCGTGAGGGAAGTCTTGATTTTGCGAGGTGAGGCTGCCACCCAGGGTGGTGAGTCCTTGAGCCGAGAGAGCGTTGGCGATGGCCGACTGTCCGATGCCGTAGGCGGCCAAACGGGTGCGGTCTACGTAGAGCGAGATTTGCTCCTTCACCTCGCCGTACTGCCTGACGTTACTGACGCTCGGGATGCGGCGCAGGCGGTCGGCCAGCTCATCGCTGTAGGACTGCAACTCGCGGTAGCTACGATGCCCGCTCTCTACTGTGATGAGCAGGGCGCAAGCGTCGCCGAAATCGTCGTTTACCACCACGGCCACCACCTCGCTCGGGAGTTGGCCCTTGAACGAGTTTACGCCGTGCTTAATCTTGCTCCACACCTCGTCCTTCTTGTTCACCCGGTCGTGCAGCTGCACCATCATCATGCACATTCCGTGGGAACTGGTTGTGGTGGTTTTCAGACGGTTCACTTCCTTGAAGGTGAACATGTAACGCTCCAGCGGTCGGGCCACTCGGGCCTCCACCTCTTCGCTGGTGGCGCCGGGCATCAGGGCCACGATGACGCCTTGGCGGACGGTGAAGGGGGGAAACTCGTCTTTCGGCATGACCCATATTCCGTAGATGCCGAAGGCCAGGAGCAGGACAGTGAGGAGCGCCGTGATGCGGTAGTTGTTGATGGGCCATGCTGCCCATCCGCGGGGCTTGTTCGAACTCATTGTCTAGGGGTGTTAAAACGTGACGGAGGCTCCGTCGCTCACTTTCTGGTAGCCCTCTACGATGACTTTTTCCGATTCCTCCAACCCGCTTTCGATGGTGATTCGGTTGCCGATTGGCTGGCCAATCTCGACGTTGCGGCGGTGAGCCGTTCCTTCGGCAACGACCCAGACGAAGAGGCGTCCGTCGGCCCCCTGCTGCACGGCTTTCACGGGAAGGGTGAGCCGGGCGTCGTCGGTTTCCGTCTGCAAGGCCACCTTGGCCACCATGCCGGGCAGCAGTTTGTGGCCCGGGTTGGCGAGGCGGATGCGAACGTTGTAGGTGTGGGTCGTGGCATCGGCAGCGACGCTCTTCTCCACGGTGCCTCCCTGGAATGTTTCGCCGGGCAGGGCATCGAGTGTGATGAGGCTGGGGGTGGACGGTCCGATGGAGGCTATCTCTTTCTCGGGCACGCTGATGCGCACCTTCACTCGGTCTATCGACAGGATGGTGAGCACCGGCTCGCTGGGCAGCACGGTCTCTCCCACGCCCATAATCTTGTTTCCCACGACGCCCGAGCAGGGGGCTGTGATGCGGCAGTCTTCAAGATTTTTCATGCAGATGTCGAACGAAGCCTGGGCCTGTGCCACCTGGCTTTGCACCTCCACCCACTTGATTGCGGGTAGCGAGTTGTTGTCGTGCAGCTGGCGCATTCGCTGTTCGGCGTCGCGGGCCCGGTCGAGCGTGGATTTGGCTGCGGCGAGGGCGTTTCGGGCCTGAGAATCGTCGATGGTGGCCAGCAGCTGCCCTTTTGCAACGCGCTGTCCTTCTGCCACATTCATGCTCTTTATGACGGCCATTCCGGTGAAGCTGACCATGGTGCTTTGTTCCTCTTCCACCACTCCGACGTAGGGCATGGCCGTTTCGGCTGTCGTTCGGGCGACGGTCTCGACGTTCACTGCCACGGGCTCGTTTTGTGGGGTGGGGGAATGGTGGGCACAGCTTCCGGCCAGTGCTGCGGCCAGGAGTGTGTAAAACAATTTCTTCATGGGTCTTGTGTTGTGAGAGTGGTCGGTTTTACTTGTCGTGGCGTCCCTGCAGGGGGTCTCCCTGTGCTGTGGGTGGTGTGTCGGGCTGGCCTTCGGGGATGAATTCGATAATCTTTCCGGCGCGGGCCACGACGAGTGTCTGGCGGTTGTGGCTGGCTCGCAGCCAGAGTCGTTCCTGCGCTATTCGGATGCCCTCGTCGATGCGTTGTTGCATCTCTCTGATTTCCTTTTCGTTCATGCCTTTTCGCCCTCCTCCGGCTCTTGGTTGTAGCGCGAGCGCATTTGTTGGAACAGTGCGGGCTCGAATTCGGTGATGTGTTGTACGCCGCTTCCCGAGGCGATTTTCAGTGCGGGGACGTTGCTGTTGTCGTAGAGTGTCCAGTAGTCCACAATGGGCATGTAGAGCTGGAAGAGGTTTCGCAGTCCGGCATCGTAGCGGCGGCGGATTACGTCTTCGGGGATGTTGTGTCCTCCCATGCTGACGCGTTTCTCCACTCGTCGGATGGCCTGTTCGGGCGAGCTGAGTGCGAAGAAGAGGAGGGTGACGAAGTATCCTCGGCGTTGTGCCTGCTGGATGAGTTTGACGTAGGAGCGAGTGGCCAGTGTGGTCTCGAAGGCGAAGCTCTCGCCCTCCTTGAGCAGATGGATGATGCGGTCGATCATGAGTCGTCCGGCCTGCAGGGCCACGCCTTCGGGGTTGAAGGGCGAGAGTCCGGCGGCTATTTCGTCGGCGTTGACAAACTCGCGGCAGCCGAGCTGCTCGGGCAGGAAGGTGAACGAGGCGGTGGTCTTGCCCGCGCCGTTGCATCCTGCGATGATATAGAGGTTCATTCTTTTCATGTGGTCGGTTTTCCCTAATCTCTAATCCTTAATCCTCTTTCCCCTCGAGCAGGTCGGGGCGGAGGCGTTTTGTGCGTTCCAGGCTTTGGGCGAGTTCCCATTCCTTGATTTTGGCATCGTGGCCCGAGAGCAGGATGTCGGGCACTCGCCATCCGCGGTATTCGGCGGGGCGGGTGTAGACGGGGGCTGCCAGGAGGTTGTCTTGGAACGAGTCGGAGAGGGCGCTCTGTTCGTCGCCGATGGCTCCGGGCAGGATTCTGACGATGGCGTCGGTCATCACTGCGGCGGCCAGTTCGCCTCCGGTTAGCACGTAGTCGCCGATTGACACTTCGCGGGTGATGAGGTGTTCGCGGATGCGGTAGTCCACTCCCTTGTAGTGTCCGCAGAGGATTATCAGGTTCTGGCAGAGCGAGAGGCTGTTGGCCATCGGCTGCGAGAACTGTTCGCCGTCGGGGGTGGTGAAGATTACCTCGTCGTAGTCTCGTTCCTCTTTCAGCTTGCTGATGCAGCGGTCGATGGGTTCGCACTGCATGACCATTCCGGCGAAGCCTCCGAAGGGGTAGTCGTCGACGCGCCGCCAGCGGTTCGTCGAGTAGTCGCGCAGGTTGTGCAGGTGAATCTCGGCGAGGCCCTTCTTCTGGGCTCGTCCGACGATGGATTCGCGGGTGAAGTTCTCCAGCAGTTCGGGCAGAACGGTGATGATGTCTATTCGCATGAGCCTATGATGTCTTTTACGCTCCCGAAGCCGTGGCGGTCGAGGTATTCGTTGATGCCGCGGACCACCTT
Organism: uncultured Prevotellaceae bacterium; assembly: GCA_946408305.1. The sequence continues at coordinate 58 of CAMJRQ010000162.1, read as the reverse complement.
GACGCTTGTCGTGGGGTCTACGAAGTTGGCTGTCCCTATCTCGACGGCCGAGGCGCCA
>CAMJRQ010000161.1 GCA_946408305.1 uncultured Prevotellaceae bacterium | reverse complement strand
CGCAAGCTGATCTATCTGACCATTTATCGTGTATTTGGGTCGGAGACACATCTCATCTACGAGGTCGAAGTGGCAGAGAAGCAGACCGTGCGCATGGAGAGCGACAACCTGCCCCTCGAGAGCCCACGGCCCGCCGCGGGTGCCAACCAGTCGCCCAACGCACTGCAGGCCGTAGGCACGGCACAGGACCTCGACTCACACCTGAACACGAAGCAGAACTTCGAGAACTTCATCGAAGGCACCAGCAACAAGCTGCCGCGCAGCGTGGGACAGGCCATCGCCGAAAACCCCGAGCAGCAGACCTTCAACCCCCTCTTCATCTTCGGACCCAGCGGCGTGGGAAAGACCCACCTGGTGAACGCCATCGGCACCCGTCTGAAGGAACTCCACCCGCAGAAGCGCGTGCTCTACCTGAGCGCCAACCTCTTCCAGGTGCAGTTCACCGACTCCATCCGCCGCAACACGTTCAACGACTTCATGCACTTCTACCAGAGCATCGACGTGCTCATCATGGACGACATCCAGGAGCTCATGGGGGAGACGAAGGCCAAGACACAGTATGCCTTCTTCCACATCTTCAACCATCTGAGGCAGAACGGACGCCAGATTATCCTGACGAGCGACCGACCGCCCGTGGCACTGCAAGGCATGGAGGACAGGCTCATCACCCGCTTCAAATGCGGACTGCTGGCCGAGCTCGAACGACCCGAAGAGCAGTTGCGGCGCGACATCCTGCGCAGCAAAATCAAGCACGACGGACTGAACATCCCCGAAGACGTCATCGACTACATCTCGGCCAACGTCTCCGACAGCGTGCGCGAACTCGAGGGCGTCATCCACAGTCTGCTCGCCTACTCGGTCGTCTACAACCGGAACGTCGACATGGAACTGGCCGAGCGCGTCATGCGGCACAGCCTGAAGGCACAGCACAAGTCGCTCACCATCGACCAGATTATCGAATGCACCTGCGAACACTGCCACATCCGGCAGGAAGACGTCTACGGCAAGAGCCGCAAGGCCAACATCGTCGTGGCACGCCAGCTTAGCATGTACTTCGCCCAACAACTTACGAAACTCACCACCAGCAAGATAGGCACCCTCGTGGGCAACCGCAATCATGCCACCGTCATTCACAGCGTCCGCACCATCGAGAACCGCATGAAGACGGACCAGGAGTTCCGCAAGGATGTCCAGGAGCTGGAGAACAAGCTCAAGCTAAAGAAATGAACCTGAAAACACGTCGTACCATCCGCAAGTACACCCCGCAGCCCGTCACCGACGAGCTGCTCAACGGTCTGCTCTCCGAGGCTGCCCGCACGCAGACCATGGGCAACCTGCAGCTCTATAGCGTCGTCGTCACTCGCGACGAGGAGATGAAGCAGCGCCTCGCTCCCGCCCATTTCAACCAACCGTGCTTCAACGAAGCCGCCGTGGTGCTCACCATCTGCGCCGACTTCCGCCGCACCACCGACTGGTGCCTCCAGCGGCAGGCCTCGCCGGGCTACGACAACATGCTCAGCTTCCTCAACGCTGCCACCGACGCGCTGCTCTTCACGCAGACCTTCTCCTGCCTGGCCGAGGAGGCCGGGCTCGGACTCTGTTTCCTGGGCACCACCATCTACTCCTCACAACCCATCATCGAGGCTCTCCAGCTGCCCCAGCTCGTCTTCCCCGTGGCCACGCTCACCGTGGGATGGCCGGCCGAGGAGCCCCCGCTCACCGACCGCCTGCCGCTCGAATCATTCGTCCACCAGGAGACTTACCAGCCCTACACGCCCGAAAGCATCGACCGCTTCTACACGCCCAAGGAACAGCTGCCCGAGAACCTCCACTTCCTCGAAATCAACAACAAGCAGACGCTGGCCCAAATCTTCACCGACCTGCGCTACACCAAGAAGGACAACGAGGCCATGTCGCAGGGACTCCTCGCCATGCTCCACCAGCAGGGCTTCCTGAAGGACACCGACCTGACGAACTGCATCATGCCCACCATCGAAGCTCGCCCCGAGGTGCTCGACTGCGACGTCGTACGCTTCCAGAACCAGAAGGAGAAATGGGTGGCCTTCGTGGGACTCAAGGACAACCGCCCCTACGAAATCTTCACCGGACTGATGGACGACGAGGAGGGCATCTCGCTGCCCAAGAGTGTCACCTGCGGACGCATCATCAAGCACATCGACCGCGACGGACGCAAGCGCTACGACTTCCAGTTCGAGAACAAACGCGGCTACAAGACCACCGTCGAGGGCCTCAGCGAGAAGTTCAACCCCGAATACTGGAACTACGCCAAGCTCATCAGCGGCGTGCTGCGCTACAACATGCCGCTCGACAACGTCCTGCGCCTCGTGGGCTCGCTCGAGCTCGACGGCGACAACATCAACTCGTGGAAGACCGGTGTAGCCCGCGCCCTGAAGAAGTACATTCCGAGCAACACGCCCGAGGCCGCCGAGGCCACCAACGAAGAGGAAGAACCGGCATGAAGATGGAAATCCACATCTCCCGTCTCCGCCTCCGTGGTCACCACGGTCTTCTGCCTCAGGAACGCATCGTCGGGGCCGACTTCCTCGTCTCGCTCCAGGCAACGGTTGAGACCGATGCCAAAGCTATTCGTCAGGACCGGATTGAAGGCACCGTCAGCTATGCCGATGTGGTCGACGCCATCCGCCAGGAGATGGCCCAGCCCGCCAACCTGCTCGAGACGCTGGCCCTGCGCACCGGCGAACGCCTCCTCCGCGACTTCCCCCGCATCGTTTCACTCACTCTGCGCATCGAGAAAGAGAATCCTCCCATCGGTGCCCTCGCCGAAGGCATCGGAGTGAGCATCACCCTCCCCCAATAACCGTTCAACCTTTTAACATTTAAACATTTAAACCATATAAAAATGCTCCTCTCCACCACCCCCACCATCGAAGGGCGCCCCGTCAAGGAATACCTGGGCGTCGTCACCGGCGAGACCATCATCGGCGCCAATGCATTCAAGGATTTCAAGGCCGGCCTGCGCGACTTCTGGGGCGGCCGCAGCGGCAGCTACGAAAGCGTGCTGCGCAAGGCCAAAGAAACCTCGATGCGCGAGATGACCGAACGCGCCGAGAAGCTGGGCGCCAATGCCATCGTGGCCATCGACATCGACTACGAGACCATCGGCGAGAAGAACTCCATGATCATGGTGGCCACCAGCGGCACTGCCGTCGTCATCTAAACGTGTCATACATATTCTCACACAGATAACACAGATTTGACTGATTAAGGGTCAAATCTCACCTGATTTTCCAACCGCACCTCGATTTTCGGGGTGCGGTTTTTTGTTGTTTCGATTATAATCACTATCTTTGCGACGTTTTGCAGAGTTTCTCGGGCAAAAGGCCAAAGATGCTTCGGGTCGCCTGCGGCTCGCCTCTGCATGACAAGACCTTGGAGGATTTTATGCCCCCTGTCATTCTTCAACACCCGCAAGCGGGCAGAAGCGAGCAAAGCTCGAGCGCTGAATGAATGTGAAGAATCTATTAACAACCATAACAAACAAAAAAACAACGTGCAATGAAACACATCAACTTCAATTTCATGCTGACCACGCTCGCCGCTCTGCTGGCTGCGACATCCCTCCGCGCCGAAGTCTATAGCGGCACCTGTGGCGCGCAAGGCGACAACCTCACCTGGTCGCTCGACACCGAGACGGGCGTCATGACCATCGACGGCAGCGGGGATATGTATTACTATTTAAGCACCACTGTCAATGGGAAAAACGTAACGAGCGCTCCGTGGAATGCCTACATTAATGACATCAAAAGCCTCGTAGTGGGCGAGAATGTCACCTCCATCGGAGACTATGCGTTCTACGGCTGCTCGGCCCTGACCAGCATCGGAGACCTCACGGCATGCACATCCATAGGAAGCTCTGCGTTCTCGGGCTGCTCGACCTTGACCAGCATCGGAGACCTCACGGCATG
>CAMJRQ010000160.1 GCA_946408305.1 uncultured Prevotellaceae bacterium | reverse complement strand
CCGCCGAACTGGCAGTCGAGCACGGCGGCCAGCGCGGCCTCGGGCCATCCGCTGTTGGGCGAGGCATGGCAGGGGCCGTAGCGCCAGACGAAGGCTGCGAGCCGGCGCGGCGAACGACGTCCGGGCTGCACGAGCCAGGCTGCCACCAGGATGAGCAGGGCCGTGAGGCGGGCGGGCACGTAGTTGGCCACGTCGTCGATGCGCGCGGCCCAGCAACCGAACTGCCGGTAGCGCTCCGTGCGATAGCCAATCATGGAATCGAATGTGTTGACGGCCTTGTAGGTGAGCATGCCGGGCAGGCCCAGCAGGGCATACCAGAACAGTGGCGCCACGACGCCGTCGGAGAGGTTCTCGGCCAGTGTCTCGAGCGCGGCGGTGCGCACCTCCTGGGCCGAGAGGCTGGCCGTGTCGCGCCCCACGATGCGGCCCACCTGGCGGCGTCCGTCGTCGAGACTGCGCTCCAGCGCCTCGAAGACCAGCCTCACCTCGCGCCGCAGCGTGCGCCCGGCCAGGCAGAAGAAAATGAGTACGGCCGAGAGCGCCCCGCGCAGCCACGAGGGCTCCACGCAGCGCAGCAACCATCCCAGGGCGAAGACAAGCGCGAGCGTGATGATCACCAAGAGGGCGCCCTTGAGCCGACGGTGCGAACCGCGGTTGAGCCGGTGCTCCCAGAAACCAATCCATCGCCCCATGCCCACCACGGGATGCGGCAGCCGGGGCGGGTCGCCCAGCAGGAGGTCAAGCAGCCAACCGGAAAGAAGTTCTATGTTCACGTCGGGAAACGGTTGAAAGTTAAAATGTTAAAGCGTTAAGATGTTGGCCTCTAAAAATCATTGAGGCTCTCTATCAGCAAATTGTTCTCCTCGGGCGTCTGCACGGCGATGCGGAAGTAGGTGGCATCGAGCCCGTCGAAGTTCGAGGCATCGCGGATGAGCAGTCCGTGGTGGCGTGCCAGATGGTCCTTGAGCGCTGCGGCGCGGCCCGTGCGTAGTCGGCAGAGCAGGATGTGCGAATCGGAGGGCCACACCTCGATGAGGCCCGTCTGCTCCAAGGCGCGGGCCACGCGCTCTCGCTCGGAGAGCAGGAGCCCGAGGGGCAGGGGATAGAGCTCCTGATGGTCGAGCAACCAGCAGGCGGCCTCGTGGGCCAGCGCGTTCACCGACCATGGCATGCGCTGGGCACGGATGTGGCTCGTGAGACCCTGGCAGGCTGTCAGGCAGCCGATTCGCAGTCCGGGGATGGCAAAGCGTTTCGTCATTGAATGGAGCATCACCACGTTCGGCATCGCCGCGCCCTCGGCAGCCGAGATGAGAGGCTCGCGGGTGAAGGGGGCATAGCTGGCGTCGAGCACAAAGGTCGTCGAGGGGTGGAGGCGGATGAACTCGGCGAGCCGCTCCCGCGCGATGACGCTGCCCGTGGGATTGTTGGGGCAGCAGAGCCAGAGCATCTCGCAGTGGGCGAGCATGGACTCGAGCTGATAGATGTTGGTGGTCTGGTGCTCGTGGAGCCGACAGGCGTCGGCATATTCGGCAAAGGTGGGCTGCAGGACGGCCGAGCGGCTGCGGCGGAAAGCCTGCGCAATGAGGCGTATGGCCTCGGTGGCTCCGCTCGTGGCCATTATCTGCGAGGGCTCCACTCCCAGCTCAGCCGCCATCCGCTCCTCCAGCGGTCGGGCCGAGGGATGGGGATATTGGGTGATGCACTCGAGGTGCTGCGTGAGATGGGCGAAGAGCGCCTCGTGGCGGAAGTTGTTGTAGACGTTCGAGCTGAAGTTGGCCCGAATGTGGGGGTAGTGGTAGAGGTCGTCGCCGTGTCCGTCAATCATAGCTCAGGATTTTATACAGTTGTGGTATGTCAACCGCCCGCCGCACGTGACTGGCCAGCCGGCTGTATTGCTCGTCGCGAAAGGCCTCGGGGCTGGGCGCGGCTGCGGGTGACGGGCCTTGGGCCTGCAGCAGGAAGTCGGCCACCGGGGCATTGTCGAGGATGCCGTGAAGATAGGTGCCCAGGCAGTTGCCGTGGCGCACGATGCGCTCCTCGGTGTTGCTCTCGCCTTGGTGAATCTCGTAGCCCCGGCAGATGGCTCCGCAGAAGGTGAACTCCACCTGGCGCACCGTCTTCTCGGGGCGCATGGTGGTGTGTACGGGCAGCAGTCCCAGCCCCGGCAGTTGGGCCACCGAGCCCTCGATGCCGGCGGGGTCGCTCACCGTCTGGCCCATCATCTGGAAGCCGCCGCAGATGCCCAGTATGGTCTTTCCCTGCCGCTGGGCCTCGATGATGGCCTGCGCCAATCCGCTGCGCCGCAGTTCGAGCAGGTCGTCGAGCGTGGCCTTCGTGCCGGGCAGTATGATGATGTCGGCCTGCGCCAGATGGGCCGGCTCGCGGGTGTAGAAAAGGTTGGCCCGCGGGTCGTGCTCCAGCAGGGTGAAGTCGGTGAAATTGCTGATGTGGCGCAGCAGCACCACGGCCACGTTCGTGCGTCCGGCAGCCGGCTGTCGGTTCTTCTGCGCCAGTGCCATGCTGTCCTCGGCGTCGATGACGATGTCGCTGAACATGGGCACCACGCCCAGCACGGGCACTCCGCACAGCCGCTCTATTATCCGCCGCCCTTCGGAAAAGAGGCGTTCGTCGCCCCGAAACTTGTTGATGATGATGCCACCGATGCGCCGGCGGTCGGCCTCGGATTGCAGCATGATGCTGCCATAGCACGAGGCGAAGACGCCGCCGCGGTCGATGTCGGCCACCAGCACCACCCGTGCATCGGCGTGGCGGGCCATCGGCATGTTGGCCAGGTCGGTGTCGCTCAGGTTCAGCTCGGCCACACTGCCGGCCCCTTCCAGCACCATCGGGTTGAAACGTCGTGCCAAGCGGTCGTAGGCCTCGTGGACAGCCTGGCGCAGTTCTTCGCGTCCCTCGCGACGGAAGTAGTCGTAGGCCGAGCGGTTACCCATGGGTCGCCCGTTGAGCACCACCTGGGTGGTGTGCTCCGAGTTGGGCTTCAGCAGCAGCGGGTTCATGTCCGATTCGGGGGCGAGCCGGCATGCCTCGGCTTGCACGGCCTGGGCACGACCTATCTCCAGCCCGTCGGGCGTGGAGAACGAGTTGAGCGCCATGTTCTGCGCCTTGAAGGGAGCCGGCCGATAGCCGTCCTCGAGGAAGATGCGGCACAGGGCGGTGCAGAGCACGCTCTTGCCCACGTCGCTGCCGGTGCCGGCCAGCATCAGCGGACGCAGTCGGGGTTGTTCATTCTTCATAGTCAAATACTTGAAAGCCCGTCTCGGCCCAGTACCAGTGGGGATAGCCGGCCAAGACGTTCCGGTAGCGATAGACTGCGCCCTCGTCGGGCATGCCTCGGGCGCTGGAATAGTGAAACTCATGCCCGCCGATTGTCTGCGTGCCGCAGCGCAGTTGGCGGTAGCCCAGATGGAGCCGGGCCTGCTCCATCGTGGCCGAGAAGGGGAAGACGCCGCACATGGCCCGTCCGTCAATGTCGCGGCACAGATACATGAAGCCGCCGCACTCGGCCATCACCCGTCCGCCCTGCTCGGCATAGTCGCGAATCTGACGGCGCATCGGGGCGTTGGCCTGGAGCGTTTCGGCAAAGAGTTCGGGGTAGCCGCCGGGCAGATAGAGCAGGTCGCAGGCGGGCAGCTCAGGGTCGCGCAGCGGCGAGAAAAAGGTCAGCGTGCCCAGGGCTGACAGGGCGTCGAGGTTGGCGCGGTAGATGAAGTTGAACGCCTCGTCGCGTGCCACGCTGATTCGTATCTTCCCTTTTTGCGAGAAGAGGTCAGCGAAAAGCCGCGGCGGTTGTCCTTCGCTGGTGAGACTCAGCAGCGTCTCCAGGTCGACATGCTTCTCCACCTCATCGGCTGCCAGACTGATGACCCGTTCCATCTCCTCGCGAGCCGTGAGGGTGAGGCCCAGGTGTCGGCCCGGAATAATCAGACGTTCGTTCCTCG
>CAMJRQ010000159.1 GCA_946408305.1 uncultured Prevotellaceae bacterium | reverse complement strand
ACCACGATGGCCAGTCCCGTCATGAAGAAGAGGAAGAAGACCACCCAGAACTGCTTCTGTCCCTCGTTGTTGTTCTCCTCCGAGTTGCGGTAGAGCTGCCAGAAGAAGCCGATGAGGCCGATGATGAGGGGCAGGCAGTAGAAGACGTTGTGCCCCTTGTTCTCGCGGAGCTCGCTGGGCAGCTTGCTCTGGTCGCCCAGGCGCATGTTGTCGATGAAGGGAATGCCGGTTATCCAGTTGCCGTGCTCCCATTCGCCGTTGCCCTGCAGGTCGTTCTGCCGGCCTGCAAAGTTCCACATGAAGTAGCGCCAGTACATGAAGTTGACCTGGTAGCTGAGGAAGAAACGCAGGTTCTCGAGCATCGTGGGCATCTTCACCTGTATGATTTCGCCGCAGCGGTCGAAGCTCTCCGTGTGTCCCTTCACTCCGCCGAGCCACTGCTCGTAGGCCTCCTTGTGCTCCTTGACGTCGCTATACATGCGGGGGAAGAGCATGTTCTGGGCATAGACGTAGTGGATGTCGTAGCGCTGAATCTCGTAGCGGTCGGGCTCGTCGGCCGAGGCTTTCTCCTTGCGCTGGTAGACGGGAGCTCCCTGCTTGCTCTTCGGCACGCAGTACTGGCCGTCGTTCACCAGGGCCACCTGGCTCGTGTAGGCCTGTCCGTAGAAGAGCGGACGGTCGCCATACTGCTCGCGGCTCAGATAGCGCCCCAGGGTGAAGATGTCCTCGGGCGAGTTCTGGTCCATCGGCGTGTTGGCCGTGGAGCGGATGACGATGACGGCATACGACGAATAGCCCACCATGATCATGAGCATGCACAGCAGGCTGGTGTTCAGCAGGCGCGGCTTCACCCAGAACTGGCCGTTCTGCTTGTAGCGCAGGGCCAGGAACAGGGCGGCCAGCACCACGATGCCCACCACGATGCTCGTCACGCCGTAGCTGTAGAACGGGATGCCCAGCATGGCCACGCTCGCCAGATAGGAACAGTTCATGGCCATGCGGCTGCGCTGCCGGCTGGTCTCCCAGAGGCTCCAGAGCACCACGCCGATGAGCAGGATGATGTAGACGATGAGACCCGTGTTGAAGGGGCAGTTGAGCTTGTTGACGAAGAGCAGCTCGAACCATCCGCCCACCTTGACGATGCCCGGCACGATGCCATAGAGCACGGCGGCCACCAGCACGGCGCTCACGCCCAGTGCCACGAGCGACCCGCGCACGTTGGCCTCGGGGAATTTGCGATAGTAATAGATGAGCACCAGAGCGGGCACGCAGAGCAGATTCAGCAGGTGTACGCCGATGCTCAGTCCCGTCAGATAGGCAATCAGGATGAGCCAGCGGTCCGAGTAGGGCTCGTCGGCATGGTCCTCCCACTTCAGCATCAGCCAGAAGACCACGGCCGTGAAGAGGCTGCTGTAGGCATAGACCTCGCCCTCGACGGCCGAGTACCAGAACGTGTCGCTGAAGGTGTAGATGAGGGCGCCCGTCAGTGCGCTGACCTCGACGATGAAGAGCTGCGAGAGCGTCTCCACGCGGCCGCCCTTGCCCACCAGTTTGCGCACCAGATGGCTGATGCTCCAGAAGAGGAACATGATGCAGGCTGCGCTGAGCAGCGCGTTCATCATGTTCACCATCCGGGCCACCTGAGCCGGGTCGCTCACCAGCTGGGTGAACAGATTGGCCGTCAGCATGAAGAAGGGTGCCCCAGGCGGGTGGCCCACCTCCAGCTTGTAGGCGGTCGTGATGAACTCTGGGCAGTCCCAGAAACTGGCCGTCGGCTCTATCGTGCAGCAATACACGACGGCGGCGATGGCAAATGCAATCCAACCCATCAGGTTGTCAATCAGTCTGAAATGTTTCATCCCGTATTGTTTGGTTATTTCTCTTTTGCGCTGCAAAGGTACGAATAAGCGAGCGGAAAGCCAAATTTATTTGAGCTTTTCCGAGCGGGAGTGCCTAAGACCGCAGGTCAAAGGTACGAATAAGCGAGCAGAAAAGCAAAGCTTGCTTTGATTTTATCATTTCTGGCCGCACCTTTCCATGCCGGTAAGTCCTCCCTCGCGTTGTGATGATTTGTTTACATTACAGTGCTTCTGGTTTGGCGGAAAACCCGAACCGGAAGGAAACGGCGGAGAGTTTCCGGCAACGCAACGTGTTGCGTCGGCCGGCGGAACACGTTGCGTTGACTCGAGAAACACGTTCTGATGCAGAAAATCCCGGTTTCATCGAGAAAAACCGAATTTTTGGAATGCTGATTTTCAGCCGGTTTTGATTTTTGATTTTTGATTTTTGAATTGCAGAGCGTCGTTGCGCACCGAATCTAATCGTTCCTCACGCTGATTTCCGAGGGGGTAATTTCCGAATGGAAGGGCGAAGAGGTAAAAAATATTGAATAATTCGTCTCGAAACCTTATCCCCACAACGGGCGGACGAGGGGCAAGAGGGCCATCGCCGCAAAGGTGAGCAGCACGAGGATGAAGAAGAGGTTCGAGGCGCGGCTCTGCGTCAGGGCAAAGAAATGGGCAATGAGCGGAGTGGTGCTGACGAGGAGCAGGGCCGTGAGCTGCGCGAGGCTCTCGGGCAGCAGGGCGGGCAAAAGGGCCGTGACGAGCATGAAGGTGACGAAGACGCGCAGCATGAGCCGCACGCGAATCTTGTCGGCAAACGAGGTGGAGAGGTGGTGCACCGCGCCCACCGCGCCCAGCAGCAGAATCAGCAGAAAGGGAACGAGCTCGCCCGAGAGCAGGCTGCGATAGGCCGTCACATCGGGGCGAGCCAGGCCGGCCAGGGGCTCGAAATGGGCCGCAATGAGCGGTGTCTGCCCCGCCAGCCACCACCATCCGCAGACGAAGATATATGGCAGCGCCAGCCCGATGAGGGCGGCCCAGAACGTGCGCCACGTGCGCACCAGCATCAGCAACCACAGGCAGCACATCATGGGCACGGCCAGCACGAGCATGGGCACCCAGAAGAGGCTGCCCACCGCCAGCAGCAGGAAACAGTGGAAGACGTGGCCCACGGGCTGGAATCGCTGGTAGCAGGGCAGCAGCAAGAGGAAACTGCCCGCCAGGCAGACGGCCGGCAGCTGCACCTCGAAGAGCCCGTGGAGCGAGGGCAGGCACGTGGCCACGAAAAGCCACACGCAGGGCACCAGCCGGGAACGCACGCGCAGCAGCTGCTGCTGGTTGTCGGCTTCGAGAAGGACGAAGGCCGTGAGCAGGCAGACGCACCATGTAACCAGCGAGAGCGGCTCAACCCCCTCGGTCAACCCCCACATCAGGGCCGAGAGGACGATGCACACGGGCAGCAGCGAGAGGCTGGAGGCCAGACGTTGTTGGAAGCGCTGTCTCACAGGTCGGCTCCTATGTCGCGGCGGAAGTATCGGCCCTCAAACTGAATCTTCTGCGCCTCGCGGAAGCTCTGGGCGAGCGCCTCGGCCTTGTTGGCTCCGTAGCTGCTCACGGCGAGCACGCGGCCGCCGGCGGTGACGGTCTGGCCGTCCTTCAGCGCCGTGCCGGCGTGGAAGACGATGCTGCCCTCCACCTCCGAGAGTCCGCTGATGGGGAAGCCCTTCTCGTAGTGCTCGGGATAGCCGCCGCTGACGAGCATTACGCTGACGGCCGAACGCGGGTCGAACTCGATGTGGCGCTGGCCGAGCGTCTGCGTGGCCACTCCCTCGAAGAGGTCCACCAGGTCGCTCTTGATGCGCAGCATGACGCTCTCCGTCTCGGGGTCGCCCATGCGTACGTTGTATTCGATGACCTTCGGGTCGCCCCCGACGTTGATGAGGCCGAAGAAGATGAAGCCGCGATAGTCGATACCTTCCTGGGCCAGACCCTCGATGGTGGGGCGAATGATGCGCTGCTCCACCTTCGCCATCCATTCGGGCGTGGCGAATGGCACAGGGCTCACACTGCCCATGCCGCCGGTGTTCAGGCCGGTGTCGCCCTCGCCGATGCGCTTGTAGT
>CAMJRQ010000158.1 GCA_946408305.1 uncultured Prevotellaceae bacterium | reverse complement strand
GAAGGCCTGCGGGTCGTAGACACTGAAGGGACTCCCGGAGAGGATTACTCCGATGACGTCGGGGTCGTCGGCCGGAAAACGGTTGTAGGGCAGAATCTCGCAGAAGGTGTCGAGCTCGCGCAGGCGGCGAGCAATGAGTTGGGTGGTCTGCGAGCCAAAGTCGAGGATGATAATTTTCTGCTGCGACATAAATTGTTTGTTAAATGGTCTCGGAGGGGGGGGAGGCTTAATGCGTAAGTTCCCAATAGGAGGTGTTCATCTCGCGCATGGCCAGGGTGGAGACAATCCAGCTCTGAATCCAGCCGGTGAGCGTGGAGAGCGCTCCCCATCCGGCATCCGAGTTGGAGGCCCACCAGTTCCAGTCGCGATAGTTGAAGGCACGATACCAGGCTCCGTCCACGTCGGGCTGGTTCTGGCTGCACACCTGGATGCGCACCAGAAAGTCGGCCAGGCGGTCGGTCATCTTTTGAATCTCGGCATCGCCGGTGGCGCGGGCTGCCTCGTTGAGACCAAAGAAGGCGAAGTTGGAGGTGTAGAGCATGTCGGCCACAGGGTCGCCGTTGCGGAAGATGAGCGGTGCCTCGCCGCGGCCATACTGGGAATTGCGTGTTGGTCCGCCGAAGTCGCCCTTCGAGGGGTCGCCCAGCTCTTCGCGGATGGCGCCGCAGGGCATCTGGTTCTTGCGCAGCTCGCCGACCATGAGGTCGAGCCACTGGCGGTGTTCCTCGGTGGGTTCCACGCGATAGAGCCAAGCCAGCGGGAGCACCATGCGGGCTCGTTCCTGCTGGATGCCATTGGTCCACTTCCATTCGTCGGGATAGGCCTCCATGGTGGCCTTGATGCCCTTCTTGCTGGTCTCGAGGTACTTCTTCTCGCCGGTGAGCGAATACTGCCAGAGATAGACGGCCCACATCCAGCTCTCGTAGTGGGGATGGGGATTGACGAAGTGGCGGTTGCGGTAGAAATCGCGCCCGTTCTTCTCTATGTCGCGCCCCTCGAGTCGGTCGCCGTGGAAACCGTCGAGGCCGGTGGTCTCCAGGTTGGCATCAATGGCCAGCCGGAAGCGTTCGTCCCATCCTTTCTCGCCCATGAGGTGGGCAGCCAGGAGCGCTCCGAGCAGATAGCGGGCGTTGTCGTCGCCGTAATAGACATCGAGGGTGACGTCGTAGAGTCCCCACGAAAGCAAGCCATAGACGGGGCTCTTGGGGTCCTTGCGAGGTCCTTGCGAGGCGGCATTCAGCGAGAAGTCGACCAGTCGGCGGGCCGTCTGAGTGTAGGTGTCGTTCCGGAGCAGTTTCGAAGCCAGCGTCAGAGCCATGGCAGCCTCGCCGTGAACGTCGGTGCGGAGCCAGTAGCGATAGTCCTGCTTGCCCTTTGCGTCGATGGCCGAATAGTGGCCCTCGAGGATGCCCATGCTGCCGTCGCCGTCGGGAGCATCGGCGGGGAGGGCCGGTCCCTGGGGAAGCCAGATGTTCTGATATTTCTCAAGATAGGCGGCCCGCCACGAGGGGTGAACCAGGAAATGTCCCTTCCAGAACCATTCCACACCCTTCCGGACGGCATGAATCCGGGCCGAGTCGGGCAGCTGAGCGTCCTGCGAATAGGCCGGCCATGCCTGCGAAGGCCAGGAGCCGAACTTCACCTCTTGGCCGGTGAGGTTCGTGAGCATGTTCTCCCAGAACGACTGCCAGTGGCGCTCGGGCATGAGGCGCAGCTTCGAGAATTCGCTCAGCCGGGCCGTGGAGAGGGTGACGCCGGGAGCGGGACTGTCCACCAGTGGGAAAATCTCGGTGTCGGTGAGCCCGAAGACGGCATTGTCGAACCCCACCACCCTCGCCAGCACCAGCGACGGATTGTGAGACTTGGCCTCGAAGAAGTTGGCCTGATTGATGGAGAGCAACTGCATCGGGGAGAGCGAGCCGAAGGTCTTGGGCACTACCACTCGCTCGTTTACCACCTTGCGCAGCTGGGGCTCTTCGGCACCGGTCCAGGCAAAGTCGGCAAAGACGCGGAGCCGCTTGCGGGTTATCAGTTCCAGTTCGTTCTCGGCCAGCTGCGACGGTTTCTGGGCATCGGTGCCGAGCAGCAGCACCGGGGCACCCTCGGGAGCCAGGAAGAGGGCCGTCAGATTGTTTCCGCAACGCACCACCCGGTAGCCCTCGCTGCCGAGGAGCTCCACCAGGTCGTTGTCGGGAGCCGAGACACACCAAAGCGTGTCGCGCGGCTGGGCTGCGGTAGCGCGCAGCATAGCCGCCACAAGGAGAATCGAACACATCATCGCAGGGCGCAACCACCTCTGCAGGCACACTTTTCGGGCCAGTTTTTGTTGTTTTAAGTTCATCATCGCGAAATTTTTCGGGCAAAATTACGAAAAAGTTGGCAGAATAATGCAGATTTCTTCGTAATTTTGCATCTGATTAACTCCAAACAACAGCCATGGCACAGAACCACACGAGCGACAGCATCGTCATCATTCCCACGTATAATGAAAAGGAGAACATCGAGGCCATCATCCGCGCCGTCACGGGCCTGGAGAAAGGCTTCGACGTCCTCGTCGTCGACGACGGAAGCCCCGACGGGACGGCCTCCATCGTGAAGCGTCTCATGGACGACGAACTCGCCGGCCGCCTCTTCCTCATCGAGCGGAGCGGCAAGCAGGGGCTGGGCACGGCCTACATCTGCGGTTTCCAGTGGGCGCTGGCCGAAGGCTACGAGTACGTCTTCGAGATGGACGCCGACTTCAGCCACAATCCCGCCGACCTGCCGCGCCTCTACGCCGCCTGCCACGACGAGGGTTTCGACGTCTCCGTCGGCAGCCGCTACGCCACGGGCGTCAACGTGGTCAACTGGCCCATGGGACGCGTCCTCATGTCCTACTTCGCCAGCAAATACGTGCGTACCGTGCTGGGCATCCATCTCCACGACACCACGGCCGGCTTCGTCTGCTACCGCCGCCGTGTGCTCCAGTCCATCCGTCTCGACGCCATCCGCTTCCGGGGCTACGCCTTCCAAATTGAGATGAAATACACCGCGCTGCGCCTGGGCTTCCGCGTCACGGAGGTACCCGTCATCTTCGTCAACCGCAGCCAGGGCTCCAGCAAGATGAGCGGCGGCATCTTCAGCGAAGCCCTCTTCGGAGTCATCCGCCTGCGCTTCTCTAAAATCCGAAGCCGATGAAGACCCTCATCCGCCGAGCCACCCTCATCAACGAGGGCCGGCGCTTCCAAGCCTCGGTCGTCGTCTCCGGCGGCATCATCGAGCGCATCGAGCCCAGCGCCGACATCAACCTCCCCGGGGCCGAGGTCGTCGAGGCCGAGGGAGCCTTCCTCTTGCCCGGCGCCATCGACGACCACGTCCACATGCGCCAGCCTGGACTCACCCACAAGGCCACCATGGAGAGCGAGACTCGCGCCGCGGCCGCAGGTGGGGTGACCAGCGTCATGGACATGCCCAACACCCTCCCACCGACCGTCACGAACGACCTCTGGCAAGAGAAGATGCAGCTGGGCGCCAGCCACTGCCTCGTGAACTACGCCTTCCACCTGGGCGCCACCCACGACAACCTCGAGGAAATCCTCCGGCTCGACCCGAGCCGCACGCCTGCCGTGAAACTCTTCATGGGCAGCAGCACGGGAGGAATGCTGGTGGACAGGGGCGAAGCCTTGGACGCCGTCTTCCAGCAGTCACCCCTGCCCATCATGGCACATTGCGAGGACTCGGACATCATCGCCCGCAACATGCGTCAGGCTCAGCAGCACTACGGCGACGACCCCGACGTGAGTCATCATCCTGAGATCCGCAGCCGGGAGGCCTGCCTGTGCTCGTCCCGCCTAGCCGCCGAACTGGCACGGAAGCACAACAGACATCTCCACATCGCCCACGTCACCACTGCCGAGGAACTGACGCTGGCGCAACCCCGCCACTTCGAACAGCCCTTCTCCTCCCTCCCGGAGAAGGATTCCTCCGGACTCATCACCCTCG